>CARTQV010000011.1:0-7200 GCA_949070545.1 uncultured Candidatus Saccharibacteria bacterium
GAATTAATGACTTGGCCAATCCAGCCACGATTAGTATTTATCCAAAAAATTATGACGCTAAAGAAGAAATAAAGCGCATTATCGATGAATATAATAGCGAACAGCCGGAAGAAAGTCGTATCAAATATACCGATTATGTGGGGGTGCTGATGAATGGCATCACGGTGATTGTGGATGTAATTAGCTATGTGCTGATTGCTTTCGTGGCGATTAGTTTGGTGGTTTCTAGTATTATGATTGCAATTATCACTTACATTTCGGTTTTGGAGCGGACAAAGGAAATCGGCATCCTTCGAGCCATCGGCGCCAGCAAGAAAGACATCACGCTAGTATTCAATTCTGAAACTATTATAGAGGGACTAGTAGCGGGAGTGCTGGGCGTAGTGGTGACGATGTTGCTATGTATCCCTGCCAATGCGATTGTCGGGAGTTTGACTGGTGTCAATAATATCGCTTTCTTAGAGCCGAAATACGCACTTATCTTACTTGTGATTAGTGTCGTCTTGACCATGATTGCTGGATTTATACCGGCAAAAATTGCCAGTAAGAAAGATCCAGTAGAGGCGTTGAGGTCGGAATAGGAGAACTTAACTTTCTCCGAACTATGTCATTACTATAAATGTCGTAAAACTTAGTCTATATAGGCGGGGCTAGTCCCCGTCTTTTCGGTGTTTATGCAATACGTTTATATGGCATAAGGCAGGCATTTAATGATTCCCTCTATAAATTTTGTTAATGCTTGCTGAATCTTGGTTCACCAATATTCTTTTAGTGCTTGAATTTGTTCGTTTGACTTCTACAACATCAATTCTGCCTTCCACTTCGCTAGCGCCATCAAAGCCCTCGGCGGTAAGTTCCTACGGGAAGAATTAGACCCAGTTACAGATAGGATTTCTGAGTATTACGAGATAGATGTAGATAGCGCACTTGAACGATATCGCGATACTTATGCGCCATATGTTGCGGAAGAAGTGGCTTAGAAAATAAGGCAAAACTGCTTTACGTAATCGGGAAAGTGAGGTAGTAATGTGGTTACTGGGTTGGGCAAAAGTTCTATAGCCTATGGGCAGTTATTATCGTGTAGCTGTACGAGTTGATAGTTATCTTGATGCCATCAATTTCACAATACCAATTTTTACCTTGTTTATAAATGGTGCAATCTTTATCTAAGATTTTATTTTTACAGTATTCTACAACATCATTGGTATCTAATTCAAGGTTTTTCTTAATTCTGCCAATGCCCATGACAGTAGTATGAACTTTATCTATGTTATCTGAAAGTATCTGTTTTCCTTCTGCCATTATTTCTTAATTATAACATAATGAGGCTGATCTTGCACCGTAGGCGTGTAGTAGGGTGATGGCGTTCGACGAAGGACCGTTCCGAGTTGTGAGCCTGCCTCACAAGCGAAAAGGGATATTATTCCTGACCATTTAAGGCTTTGCGTAATTCTAGCGCACGATTAATTTTGTCTTGACGAGTTGGGTCGCCAGACCCAAAGAATCGATTATTGTAATCTTCGTTTATCTGTTCTTTATATTCTTGATCTTTCACATACTCATAAGCTGAATATATCATATGATAGTCTGCTATAAAAATGCGGCTATCTGCTAGTCGTCAAACTGAACAATCCTCTCTAACGAAAATTGCGCAAATAGCCGCACTTCTATTCGCTAGAGATTGCTAGAGTTATTCAGTTTGACACTTTTATCTTAGCGTATATCTCAGACTAAGTAAAATACCGTACTTGCTATTTATTCTATACATTATAGTGAAAAGTATTGTGGCAAGGTATGTTATAATAAAATAGTTTATATTCCTAAATGGAGTGAATGCCCATGGTAAAAAACGAGAAGATTATTTTCTAATACATGGGAGTTCCTGGGATCATTAAAGTGTGCGGAAGGCGAATCATGAATGATAACAAAGCTCGCGAGTATTGGGACAACCAGTATTGGCGTTATGTCATAGAGAATAATAAGTTTAAAAACGTAGACAGAAGTTTGGCGAAGGACTATTTTGATTGTTTGAAAACTGTACCGAATAAAATTGCGCTTGATGTAGGATGTGGTTTGGGGAGTGATACAAAGTTTTTGCTCGAACAAGGCTTTGCGGTAACTTCTACCGATTTTTCGGAAACTGCACTTGGGAAGATGAAAGAATTAGTGCCGAGTGCAACGGTTCTCAGGCACGATACTTCTGAATCATTTCCGTTTAAGGATGAGACTTTTGGCGTAATTATCGCAAATTTGTCGTTACATTACTTTGATTGGCTAACGACGAAAAAAGTTTTTCGTGAGCTGTATCGCTTGCTGGCACCGTCGGGTATTTTGATCGGTAGAGTAAACTCAAATAAGAGTGACTGGTATAAAAAGCCAGACACGGAGGTTGCAGAAGAGATTGAGCGCGACTTTTTCTGGGATGGGCAAAAATATCGCAGATTTTTCAGCAAAGAACAATTCACTGAATTGACTTCAACTTTCCAAGTTGAAGTCATGAAAGAAGATATAATTTATCGTCTTAGCGGTAATAAAAAGGCAATCTGGGATTTTGTGTTTAGAAAGGAGGATAATAAATAATGGAAAAGGTTTTTGATTTTTTAAAACACAAGACACAAGTCAATTTCGTAGCTACAATTGATGGCGATAGGCCGAGCCTTAGGCCGTTTGGCGATCCAATCTTGTTTGCAAATAAGATTTACATGCTGACATGTAAATCCAAGGCGGTTTATCAACAAATGATGAAAAATCCGCAGGTTTGTATTGTGGCTTACGACGAGCCGAGCGACACTTGGCTGAGAGTAAATGCGAAAGTGGTAGATGATAGTGACAATATGGAAGCGAAAAAGGCAATGATTGCTGAGTTTGATTGGGCGGAAGAAGCGGGCTATACGTTAGATAATCCAGATTTTGCGGCGCTATATTTGACGGAGATTAAGGCAGAAATTCGTGACGCTGAAGGTGAGGTTAGGTGGAGGGGAGAGTCATAAGCTGGTGTCGGAGAGATTAGGTAACCACATATCATTCCTTCCTCCTACTATAGACACTAACTAGCTAGGCAGCGGAGGGAGAAACCACCGAAGCGATCAAAGTTGTAATAAGCGGATGGGTTGGGGTAGCTATTGTAGAATCCGAGACTATAAGCGAAATTACTGTGGGAGCTAGCTATAGGCGACCAATAATACCCATTTTGTCCAGGGTTGTTAAGTGGATTAGGATTAGATAAGCTCATATTCCCGCTGCGCACAAAGAACCTAAAGTTCATTTTTTGTTGCCCTTTAATTCCCTGATATAGCCAAAAACTGAGACGATTAGAAGAATCCCTTCAAGTATGACGCCAAAAATTGAACGAACGTAAGCATTGTAGGCAATCCATAAGATACCAACTGGGATTCCACAGAACTTATAGATTTTTGTGCTCTTTTGCCAGATCGAGTACGTATAAATAGAAGTTGCGAAAACCGAGAGGAGACTGAAAAATCCTTCGTAGGTCGGGATAGTTGCGAGAATAATCCCGAGATAAACTAAGACGAGAAAAACATAATCGCGTTTTTCGTTAACTTTGCGTTTGCCGTGTTTCTGTTCATCCCATAAGATATAGAGATTACGTAGCATTGCAACAATACACATCGCTAGTCCGGTCCAAGCTCCAAGTAAGATATAAGCTATAAAATTAGCAATAAGCGAAAACATACTAACGATCACAATTTTGCGTTTAGTTTTTATTAGATATGTCCAGCCCATCAAAATGTACATTAAAATGGTGAAGATTTGTGAAAGAACATAAGTGAAATTTAAGTTTTCCATAGTGAAACCCTTTCCGGCGAGCTTCATGGACAAAAATAGGACACCGCGAGGGTGTTCTAAGTCCTGATACAGATGAGCTTTTAGCCCGGCTGACGCGGTGCCCTACTCAAGGGCTAAACGCACCGTGCGATTCTCATCTGCACAGATAAAACTCGTCTGTATTTAATAACTTAGAACATTTCTATTATAACAGACAAAAGTAGATTTGACGATTGGAGGTGGGAGAGTTAAGATAAAATTATGGCAGAAAAGAATATTTTGGTTGCGTTTTTGTTGAATCTTGGCTTTTCGATTTATGAGTTTATCGGTGGGACTTTGACCGGTAGTGTGGCAATTGTCTCAGACGCGGTACATGACCTCGGCGATGCTTTTAGTATTGGAATATCGTACTTCTTGGAGCGTAAAAGTCATAAAAAAGCAGATGAGAAATATACCTATGGATATGTGCGCTACTCGGTGATTGGCGGTTTGATTACGACAACGATTTTGGTTGTGGGATCGGTTTTTGTTATCTCGCAGGCTGTGCAACGAATATTTGACCCAGTCGAGATTCACTATGATGGGATGATCGTGCTGGCGGTGATTGGCGTGGTGGTTAATGCGTTGGCAGCTTATTGGACACGTTCTGGAAAATCACTAAATCAACGTTCGGTGAATTTGCACATGTTAGAAGATGTTTTGGGCTGGGTGGTTGTTTTGGTTGGTGCGATAGTTATGCGTTTTACTAATTTTGGTTTGATTGATCCGATTTTGTCGATTTTGGTTGCAGGATTTATTTTGAAGGAAGCAGTTAAGAATTGTTTGACGATTTTTGATGTGCTGCTCGAAAAAACTCCGCGTGAGATCAACCTGAAAGAGTTACAAAAAGAACTTTGTAAGCTAAGGAACGTCGACGAGGTTCATCATTTGCATGTTTGGACAATGGACGGCGAACATAATTATGCGACTTTGCATGTGGTTTGTACTCCAGAAACAGGCGAGGTGACTAAGCAGACAGTGAAGGCTTTGCTGAAGGAAAAAGGCATTGCACACGCAACGGTTGAGCTGGAATCCCCAAGCGAAAAATGTATTGAGCAGAAGTGTGTGGCAGCGGAAGAAAGAGTTGCTGCGCATCATCATGCACATCATCACTAATAACTAGTAAAGGAGAAAAATGAAACTGACAAAATTAGAACATTCGGGGATTATCTTAGAGAAAAATATGCAGAAATTGGTGTTCGATCCCGTGGAGTTTGTAGATGAATTGCCAGAATTGGATAATGTAGTTGCGATTGTGATTACGCACAAACATGGTGACCACTTTCAACCAGAAAATGTGATGGCAATTTTGGATCGTAATCCTGAAGCACGGTTGTTCGTACCCTCCGATGCAGCATCGGAGCTTCCTCACACAGAGATTGTGAGGAAGGGAGACCGCATAAAAGTTGGTGATTTTGAATTGGAAATTTTCGGGAAAGACCATGCAGAAATTATTGATGGTGAGATTCCCTGTGCAAATATTGGCGTAGTGGTTGATGGTTCAGTTGTTAATCCAGGTGATTCGTTTGATTTGCCTGATGATGTTTTGCGTCCGAGGGTTTTGTTGGTTCCAGAAGTGGCGCCTTGGTGTAAGCTAGCTGAAAGTATGAATTATATCGAGCGGGCGCAACCGGAAGTTGTATTGCCAGTGCATAATGCGATTTTGTCAGAAATGGGAGGTGCAATCTATAACAATTGGTTGGGTAATGCTGCGGAGAAAGCTGGATCGAAGTTTGCGCCGTTGAAGGTCGGCGAAACTATCGAGATATTATAGCCTATGGCGAAAAAGTATATTTTTTACGAATCTCAAGTTCCTGCACACGCAGAGTTCTCTCGTGTGCATGCTTTGCTCGTGACAAAGGATGGGCGAGTGGTGTTGCGTTATAAAAACGGTGAAGCACGGATTACGGGTGGCCATATCGAGAGTAGTGATAGTAATGTTCGGGCGGCGCTTGAACGAGAAATTCTGGAAGAATGTCGGGTTACGATTGATCGTCAAGATTATGTTGGTTATATAAAAATGGAGGATGAAGTAACGAACGAGGTTGAGTTTTGGGCACGGATGGTGGCACGAGTGGAGAGAATTCTTGCACCAAAGCCTGATCCTGACCGTGACGGAAACTGGGTATATGGTCGAGCTTTGGCGCCACCAGAAATTGCATTCGCAGAAATGATTGGAAACTTTCCTACGAATAAAGATTTTTTGCCGGCGGCTTTAAGAATTGCACGCGAGAAAAAATATTTCACAAAGGCATTAAATTTAGAATATGAAGTTCTGAATAAGGAAAGTCACGATTGAGACTTGTTCGGGGGGGGGGCGATACTTTTAATAGTTTGGAGTTCGAAACGGTATTTTTGAGTTGGGAGATTAAGTTCGTGACACTTTGCTGGGTTAATTTCTTCGAGAAACATTGTTTTTGGGCGGGCATAAAGTTTCCTATCACCATAAAGTGCACGATAAATCACGAGTTCTTCTTTCGTTTCGCTATGAAGTGCGACGTCTTCGACAATGTATTGGTCTCCTTTGTAATGTCGATAAATTCCGTGCAGAATTAGCTTGTTCATAATATAATTATAGCACTATTCGACGTCGACGCCACGCGCGAGGAGTTTTTGGTTGAGAAGATAGGTTATCGTGATGAATGTTGAGTAAACAATGATCGCGATAAGTGAGATTTGGTGAAAGATTTCTAGGCCATTTGCGCTTCCAAAAGTATGTAAATCTTCTGTGAAAATACGCATGATTTCAGGATTGATTAGCCCAGCGAGGAAGACGATTAACAGAATGAAAGCGGATGCGAAAAGATAGATAGTGAATCCGATGATGACGGATCGCAATGCGTGATTTTTGGTGGTATAGTGTCCGAGAATGGAGCTTGTGGTGCCAACCTGGGCGGCGAAAATGAGTTCGAGATAGATTAGTAGTCCGATCATAATGATGAGAGAAAGACCATGTGGGACGGCGGTGATGATATGCTCGAGATTGGTGAAGACATCGGAAGCGCCATAGATGATCATGAGTGAAAACATAACAATAACGAGCGTTGTAAAAATTGTAATCAGAACCGAGAGAAACTTGGAAAGGTAGAGAGCTTTCGAACTAACGGGCAGTGTGCGCATGAGATAGGCATGGTCGCCATAAAAATCTGCATGGAAAAGTCGCCAAAGGTTCAGTGTGTTATTGATGATGGCTCCGATGGCGAATCCAGGAATTGCGCCACTACAAAAATCATAGAGGAATGCGGTGAGCGCAGAACTATTAAAACGGTGTATGAAACATCCGAAGATTGCTAAGAAGATGATGATACTATAGAAAATGATGAGGGGTTTGAAGATAGATTTGAGATCGTATTTGAGTAGTTTTTTGAGCATAAA
>CARTQV010000011.1:7210-15438 GCA_949070545.1 uncultured Candidatus Saccharibacteria bacterium
TCGAATGAGTTAGTGTTTGAATTGTTGACGGAAAATTTCGTCGATTGAAGTATGATGCTTGTTTCGCAAGGTGTCGGCGTCGGAAGAGACAATAACGCGTCCACTGTCAATAAAAATAACTTCGTCGAGGATGCGTTCGATATCGCTGATGAGATGGGTCGAAATAAGGAGGCTGGCATTCTCTGCAAAATTGGAGAGAATAGTATCGAGAATGTAATCGCGAGTTGCGGGATCAACTCCGCCGAGTGGCTCATCGAGTATATAGAGCTCGGCTTGGCGGCTCATCACGAGCACGAGTTGAAGTTTTTCCTGCATACCCTTGCTCATTGTGTTAATGCGCATATTTTTATCAAGGTCGAGAGCTTTTAGTAACTGCTCAGCTTTTACGATATTGAAATTATCGTAAAAATCATTGAAGAACTTTAGCGCTTCTCGGACGAACATGCGTTTTTCTAGATAAGTGCGTTCTGGGAGATAAGCAATGATTTTTTTGCTTATAATATCGATCGGTTGGCCGTTAATTAGGACTTCTCCGCCTGTCGGGACGAGTAGCCCGTTTAGGAGTTTCAGCAGGGTGGATTTTCCGGCGCCGTTTTTGCCGAGTAGTCCAATGATTTTGCCACGAGGGATTTTCACGTTGACGTCACCCAAAACTTGTTTATCTCCGAATGATTTCGACAGAGATCGACATTCAGCAAGCGCAATTTGTTTTGACATTATTTGGTTCCTCCTTTTTGCTTTAGAAATTCTAAAGCGTTATTTTTATCAAAGCCGAGTTTTTGCATGGATTGAAAATAGATTTTTGCCTTTTCGGTAGCGAGTTTATTGCGATATTTTGTGAGTAATTTTTCGTTCGTAGTGACAAACTTGCCATTTGTGCGTTCAGTGTAAATTAGTTTCAAAGATTCTAGCTCCGCGAGTGCACGTTGCATGGTGTTAGGATTGACTTTAGCCGAAATAGCGAGGTCACGCACGGAAGGTAATCTCTGTCCAGGGGGGATCTTTCCAGACACGATATAGAGTTCGAGTTGTTCAACGAGTTGAATATAGATCGGCCGGTCATTAGAAAACATAAAACTATTCATAATGTATTATTGTATTACTTTCTTAGGACAATGATATATCTTCTGTTCTTGAAAGTCAAGAAGATTTTCTGGAAAATAATGAAGATATCTTAATAAGAGTATGCGAGCTTGGCATTAGAAAACGTTTATGCTATACTAGTAATATGACTCAAAGTTGGATGATTTTTCTAGTCGAGACTATAATAATTGTGCTATTGGGGAGTTTGTTGCATTTTACTTATGCTTGGAGCAAGGAAAATGAGGTCGTAGGGATTTTTTCGGCTGTGAACGAAAGCACTTGGGAACATATCAAGCTGGCCTTGTCGGCGATTTTTGCTTGCATGCTAGTCGATGTATGGTTTTTGGGGAGTAACCACAATTATTGGTGCGCGCGGAGCATTTCGTTTTTAGTGCCGGTGATTGTGGTTCCAGTGTTATTCTATGGCTACCGAGCGATTACGGGATACTCTGTGCTGGTTGTAGATATTTTAATTTTTGTGATCGCGGCAATTGCGAGTGAGGCAGTGTTCGTGATGATTCTGAATGCACCACCAGTAGGATCGATTCTGATGGGAGCAAGTATGGTGATTAGTGTGATAATTTTGGTGCTGTATTTGCTACTCACAAAATTTCCGATGCACAATTTTCTTTTTGAGGACCCAATCACGCATCGTTATGGATATGATGGTCACGCTGGACCACGCAAGTTAGTACGTAAACACAAGTAGAAGGATCATGGTGATAATGGGTGGCTTGTGCGTTGTCCTCTCATGGACATACCGCTACTGCTACTTATCCCAATCGAAGCCTTCGCCGAAATGCCCGTAGCGAGCGGTTGGTTCGTAAATTGGGCGCTTTAAATTGAGGAAGTTGATAATTCCCTGCGGAGTGAGGTCATAGCCAGTGATTTTTTCGCTTTTTCCATCGATGATAACACTACGTTCAAGTGGCTCAGCATACCCGATTGCATAGGCGAGACGAACGAAGACTTCGCTAGCATTTCTAGCGCGTAAATAGTCCACGGCAATGCGACGAGCCATGTAAGCCGCCGAGCGGTCAACCTTAGAAGGGTCTTTGCCCGAGAATGCTCCGCCGCCAATTGGAATACGTGGGCCATAGTTGTCGACGATTAATTTTCGTCCAGTTAGACCAGTGTCAGCTTCGAATCCGCCCTGGTGCCAATCGCCAGCTGGATTGAGATGAAGTCCGATTTCTGAGGTTGTATCGACTTTTTGAAGGTTATTTTGTTTGATGAATTCTTGCACTAATGCGTTTAATTCTTCTTTAGTCGTGTTTTGGAAGCTTGCGACGATTGAGCTGACAACAGGTGTGCCGGGCTGGCTTTGATCGTGGCGAAGGGTGATTTGGGTTTTACCATCGAAAGGATGTTTGTCGAAAATGAATTGGTTTAAACGTCGTGACAGGATGACTTCGAGTGGTAATAATTCGGGGGTTTCACTGGTGGCATATCCAATCATAATTCCTTGATCGCCAGCGCCGCCCGTATCGACGCCATTTGCGATTTCCGGACTTTGTTGGACAAGATTTGACATGACTTCCATGCTGTCGCCAGCAATGCGTCTGGCGATTTTGGTAATGTCTGGTTCATTTGCATTCGACGTTACTTCGCCCGTAATAAAGATTTTCCCATGTCCACCACAAACTTCAACAGCGACACGTGCATCCTGGTCTTTTGTGAGGTAGGCGTCCAAAATTGCGTCAGAAATCTGGTCACAGAGTTTATCGGGATGTTTCGGTGAAACGCTTTCAGCGGTTCGATAAATTGTTGTATTTTCCATATTTCTAGTATACATGATTATGTATGAATGAGGTATAATAAACTCATGAAAATAGCAGTTTTTACGGATGTGTATACTCCGTGGACGACGGGAGGAATTGTTTCGTCGATTGTGGCGCAGAAAGCGGAGTTGGAACGTCTGGGACACGAGGTGACGGTCTTCTGTCCGGGATTTAACGCGCGAGAAAAAGGCGTAGCAACTGTTCCGACGCATAAGTTAATAAAAATTAATGATGCGCCGCTTGCAATGCGTCCAACAAAAGTCGAGGCGTATATTTTGCAAAAGTATGCGGATTTTACAAAATTCGACGTTGTGCATGTACACTATGAAGCGAGTTGCAGTTTGGCGGGTGTGCGTTTGGCGCGACGGTTTGGAATACCGTTGGTTCAGACGATGCATGGACGTGAAGATATGGCGATCGCCGTGAATGTCCCACATCCTTTAAAATATATTGTTGCAACTTTGTTGAATACGATGCACGGCAAATATTTGCCGCATGAGTTGAAAGTTCGAAAAGACAAATTTCAGGCGCCAACGCGCACACGTGCGAAGATGTGGGAGCTGATGGTGAATCAAGCTGAGGTGGCCGATGTTGTAACGGCACCATCGCAGCATTTTGCACATAAGTTGGAACATTATGGTGTGACACGCCCGCTCAAAGTGGTTTCGAACGCTGTGGACGTGAAATTTTTGGAAGAAACAGTAAGGACGCGTACAATGGAAGATGGTGATGTCTTGAAAATGATTTGGAATTCCCGAGTTTCAAAAGAGAAACGCATTTTGCCATTTTTGGAGGCACTGAAGTTACTGAAACGACCTTATGTTCTGTGCGTCTATGGTGACGGAAATATGTTGAAAAAAGCAAAAAAGTTTGCCGAAAAAAATGGACTAAAAGTAAAGTTTTATGGACGGCAGAAACGGGAAAAAATCATGTCACGAATGCAAGATTCGCATCTTAGTATTGTTGCGTCGTATAATTTTGATACTCAAGGAATGATTTTGTTGGAAGCAGAAGCGGCGGGGTTGCCAGTGTTCTTCTGTGATCCGGAAATGGTGGAAATCGTGCCAGAAGGAAGCTATGTATTGGCAGGCGGGCCTGATCCGGTTTCAATGGCGATTGCGCTAGAAAATCTCCCAGCAAAGGACATTGTGAAGATGAGTAAGAAGATGATACGGGCGCGCAAAAGCGTTTCGCAAGACGTGCAGATTAAAAAGTTGTTAGAAGTGTATGAACTTGCAGTGCACAATTAAAACTAAAACTAGTAAAGCACGGCGGCGCTAGTCGCTTCAAGTGCGTGACTAGGATTATAGAAGTTTAGTGCGAGGATTTTGCTGGCGAGTTGGCCTGACCAAAGTGAAATTGGACTATAAGACGTATCAACGAGGGCGGTTGTGACGATATTTCCGCTGTGTGCAACGATGATATTGTTTTGATGAAAGGTTACTAGCGTGACGGGATAACTCAAAGTGAATTTGTGTAAAGTTTCGATGACTGGAATGAGAGGTTGCGACAGCAAAACCATGCGTGGATAATAGACTGCTTGGAATAGCTTCTGGATTTGAGCCATTGATGCGACGACAAAAGTTTGGGGACGTTCGAGCCAATTTTTTGCTTCGGTGGCCAGTAATTCGACACCGTCGCGCGTGATGAGAAGCGGATGAGAGTCAGTGGCGGATTGAATGGCTTGGCCGAGGGCAATTGCCGTAGCAGAGTTTCTAGAAAAATCACCAATCAATAAGCTAGCGTCGGCGTGGCTGACAAAATTATTGAGCGTGGCGGATTTCGCGAAGGAACCGCTTTCGGTGGCGGGAAGCAATTCGACGTTTTCGAATGTTGGTAGTTTTCCTCGCAGACTGTCGGGTAAAAGTAAGCTTATGCATGAAAAAGGTAAGTTCTTCTTCATAAACTCAGCAATGCGTACTGGTGCGGAAAAACCTTGGCTGTTTCCACCGACAACAACGACGTTCCCGGTTTTTCGTTCGGGTAGGTTCCAAATCAGATCGGAAAAAAGTGGTTTTGACTGTTTCTGCCAATAGGAAAGGTCGGGGTTTATCTTTGCGAAGCTCATTAAAACTCCAATTCAATTGAAATTGGGCAGTGGTCGGACCCCATGATATGTTCGTGGATTTCGGCTGACTTCAGATAAGGTAAAAGACTGGGCGAAACGAAAAAGTAATCAATACGCCAACCGATATTGCGTTCGCGACAATGTGACCAATGCGACCACCAAGTGTAGCGTTGTGTGCTGGGTTGGAAATAACGAAAAGTATCGACAAAACCAGCGCTGATGAGGTTTTTGATTCCCTGACGTTCTTCATCCGTAAAGCCAGCGTTATGCTCGTTGTCGTTGGGGCGGGCAAGGTCGAGTGGAGTATGTGCGGCGTTAAAGTCGCCGCAGACGACAATAGGCTTGTTGGTTTCAAGGGCTTTTAGATAGTGCAGAAAAGCTGGGTCCCAAATATCCTCGCGTAGCTTTAGTCGTGAGAGATCACGTTTGCTGTTTGGGGTATAGACATTGATAAGATAGAAATTCGAGAACTCGAGGGTTTGAACTCGCCCTTCGGTCAGAGGATTACCGTAACGATCATCCCAAGCATAGCTAGATTGCAGCTCTTCAGTTAGACCGTTAGAAACGCCTAGTGGTTGAATTTTGGAAAAAGTTGCAGTTCCAGAGTAACCTGGGCGGTCGGCGCTGTTCCAAATTTCGATATAATCAGGAAAATCAATTTCAGCTTGATTTTGCTTGGCCTTTGTCTCTTGGACACAAAGGATGTCAGGATGCTCGGAGTTTAATATTTCTTCGAGTGCCCCCTTTTTCAGAATCGAACGCAAGCCATTGACGTTCCAGGAATAGATTTTCATACAATTTTCTCCAAAGTTTGAGTGGTTAGACAACAGTCTTAGCAAGTTGAACTTCGTAGTTTTCGCGAATGCTTTTACAAACCGTTTTGAGGTCTGTTTTGAGCTGCTCAAATGAACTGCCGCAGAGATACGCTTTCATGCCGTCCGGCAACTTTGGAAACTCGGCTATATCTCGACCGTATTCGATCTGAAAGATAATAGCATTATTCCCCGTCAAAGATGTTTCATCGATGACGCGTTGCAAGAGCCGTTTTTCGGTTAGAGAGCTGAATTTGTATCCAACAATCTCTTCGAAGACGCGGCTCGTGACTTCGACCCGACCTTTATGCGTGTGCTGCCCTTCTCGTTCTTCTGTGCTCATATCCTTAAAGTTCTTAACAAATAACATTGTTATTTCCCCCTTTCTTTTTGGGTGCTAAATGAGCCCCATACCTCCATTATAGCACACTTCTCTTAAAAAGTCAATACTATTTGCACATCCTAGTATTTTCCGCGTTCAAAATCGCGTTTTTTGATGGTCTCGCGTTTGTCATATTTCTTTTTTCCTTTGCCGGTTGCGATAACTAGCTTGATATGGCGTCCACCTGCTAATAATTTTGTTGGGACTAATTGCAAACCATTCTGCTTTGCGCGCGCCAATTCATTCAATTGTCGTTTTGTCACAAGTAGCTTAATATTGCGTTCGGTATCGGCACCGAGGGTCAGATTATTTAGCCAGAGTTCGCCTCGTCGAATGGTAACAAAACTCCCGCGCAGCTGAACGTGGTGGTCACGAATTAATCGGACATCTGGGCCAGTCAAGACCATGCCGCAACTGAGTTCATCTCCCAGTTCATAGTCGAAACGGGCGCGGCGATTGATGGTTGTGGTGGTGGGAGCTTTTATCTTTTTCATGGTGCGTTTCATAGCTTCTTTGCGGCGTCGAGTTGAGGATCGCGGCCATGATTAGAGTCTTCGTAAGTTAGCTTGACTTCCACGTCGGGCGTAATACCTTCGCCGTTGATGCTAGTACCTTTCGGAGTATACCAGCGTGCAGTTGTTACTTTCAGCAAAGTGTTATCAGACAAATCAACTAGCGTCTGGACCACGCCCTTGCCGAAGGTCTTTTCGCCGAGGATTGTGGCTTTGTCGTAGTCTTTCAGGGCGCCGGCGACAATTTCGGAAGCTGAGGCCGTCGTTCCATTGACGAGGACTACAGTTGGTATATCGGCGAGCGTAGCCTGCCCGCGATTGGCATAAGTTGTGTCATCATTGGCGTTATTGCCTTTCTGTTCAAGTACGGAATCTCCGTCAATCCAAAGCGAGAGAAGGTCCTTTGCAGCGGAGACATAGCCGCCACCATTGCCACGCAAATCAAGGATCACCTTCTTCACGCCTTTGCTACCAAACTCATCTTTAACCATTTTCTGAACAATGGCTCCAGTGTCGTTATCAAATCGTGTTACAGTGATAATGGCCGTATCTCCAGAATAATCGACGTAAGCCGACACGTTGTTGATCGGTTCACGAGTCATTTTGAAGGTCTTTTCTTCGCCGTCACGCACGACTGTTAGTTCAACGTTGGTGCCTTCGGCTCCACGTAGCTTGTTGGAGATGTCGTCGGTGCCTTCGGCATATACCTCTTCACCATTAATTTTGTAGATGATATCGCCTGCTTTTACGCCGGCTTTGCGGGCAGGATTATCGGGTAGGGTGCGTAAAACACGTACATAACCTTCACGCAGAGCCATTTCAATACCAATACCACTGCCAATTTCGCCATGTAGGGCGGCTTCATATTCTTTCGCTTCATCAGCGGTCATGTATTCGGTATAGACATCGCCAACTGCAGCGACAAGGCCTTTTTTTGCCCCTTCAATAATTAGATCTTGGTCAAGCTCTCCGTCGTAATTCTCGAGTAGAGCATCATAAACTTCGTTTAATTCAGACCAATCATGGCTAGTGGTGGTGCGGACTCCGAGATATGGTAAAAAATTGGGGGCAAACTTTGTCCAATTTGCGCCTACGAAGGCACCAAAAACCAGTGCCACGACGCCCGCGATAATCGCTCCACCTAGACTGACTTTGCGTTCCTCCCACTGTTTTCCCATACTTATATATTATAGCACAGAAAATTCTACAATTACCACAAACGTTGATCGAAATGGATGTAGCCATAAGCGGAGGCATTGACGTTGTAGCGTGCGCCAAAATCGCCAGGTAGACCACTCGCTGAACTACTAGAGTTGTTGTATTCGGTTAAATTTACGGTTCCGTTTCCGTTCACGCTTTCGACCCACATGACGTGGCCATAGATTCCAGCAGTACTATAGGCTACGGCACCAGCTGAAGGTGTACCGTTGACGACATAACCATTGCTCCGGGCAGCGTTGCCCCAGTTGCTAGCGTTGCCCCAGTTCCAGATTGAGATACCCCAACGCTCTTGGACTTTCCAAGCAGCGTAGCTAACACACTGACAGACATAACCACCGATGACGATATACGCTGAATCGTCTCTAGGAC
>CARTQV010000012.1:0-1146 GCA_949070545.1 uncultured Candidatus Saccharibacteria bacterium
ATCCTTATTTTGGCGATTTTCTGTCTCATTTTCTGGATTATTACTCGTATTCGTGCACGCAAACAAAGTTAGTTCATATAAGAGGTAGGAGGAAAAATGAAAAAAATAATTAATTTGGTTATAACTGCGACGTTGATAATAGTCGGGTTGAGCGCAGGAGTCGTGCCAGCTTATGCTGAAGGAGAAGAAGACGAACAAACTCCCGAAACTTGGCTCCAACTCTCACCGACCGCTGGTGTCGTGACCTTGCGTGGCGGGGATGTCATCAGTGGTGATTCTGAGGAGTGTCCAGAAGATATGGAAGAAGGTTGCGTCGTCAAGGTGACTAATATTGGTAGCCAACCTTTTACTTATCGTATCTATGCTTCACCATATGCCGTACAAGAGGATGGTAATGTCGAGTTCTCGGAGGATTCCGCGACAAGTTATACGCAGATCTCACGTTGGATTAGCTTCCTTGATGACAGCGGAAAATATCAAAAAGAAGTTGTCCATTCGATCAACCCAGGTGAGTCTCAGACGATTGCTTATCGTATCGACGTCCCTGAAGACGTTCCTGGCGGAGCACAATACGCCGTAATCTGGGCTCAGACCGTCGGCAGCGGAAATACGTCAGGCTCGACCGGAGTACAGACTATTTCCCAGGCTGGTATGGTTATTTCTGGTCGCTCAATTGGCGACACTCGCCAGACTGCTGAGATTACAAGTTATGATTTTACTCGCTTCACTTTCGGTGGTAGCTTGACCGCTGAGGCGAAAGTAAAAAATACCGGCAATACTGATTTTGATGCATATTACACTTATACTGCGACTACTCTATTTGGTAAGGAACTCTACAAAGACTCTGGCTCTGTTGCGGCTTTTCCAGACAGTGAGCATACCATAAACGTCAACTGGGACAGTACGCCGTTTCTCGGGATTTTCCGCGTGCAGTTCCGTGTTTCCGCCGCTGATACAGTTACCGACGAGTCGCATATTGTTGTGATTATGCCAGTTTTTATTATGATTTTGTTGATTTTGTTGTTGACAGTTATTATTGTCTGGATTATAATCATAATCAGAAAGCGCAAAGAGCGTAAAGCTCGCACCCTCGTCTAGAGGTTGGCGAGTTGCCGTGATACTATTGCGAGTAGTATTCTGCGAGAC
>CARTQV010000012.1:1156-15342 GCA_949070545.1 uncultured Candidatus Saccharibacteria bacterium
CGCTCTAGCGAGTTCAAAATAAAAACTAAAAAGAAAGAGTGTAGAGTATGCAAAAGACAAAAAAGCAGATTCTAGGAATTGCTGGTTTGCTTGCGGTCGGCGTTATGACTACGATAGCCTGCAGCCTGCCAGCGCCGGACGCAGCGGCGATTGATGCTAGTTCCGCTGGAGATGTCAATATTAACGTTAATATCCAAGAAGGCAATACGCGTATTCAATTGGTGAAACCACTTGATGGTAGCGCTTTTGTCGATTCGAGTATTGAAGTTAGCAGTAATTACGAAGATGCGTCGAAGCTTGAATACTATTTAAGCTATACGAAAGATGATGGAACCGAAGAAGAAGTTAATGTGCGGAACCAGTTCGTCCAAAGTGGAACTTCTGGTACCGATACTTTTACCCTCGACTTGAATCCCTATGGTTATCGCAAACTCAAACTTCGTGCAGTAGCTTATGGTGCAGGTAGTACCACGCGTGAGGATTCGGTTGCTTTCGATTACAGTGCAATCATCGCAAATTTCCAAGGTATCGACAAAAACGGTGATCCAATTTTAAACACGGAAGTAAGCGAAAAAGTTGAGCAAGTTCGCGTACAAGTTTACGATAAAAACGGTAAGCCACTATTCGTGAACGCCAATGGGCAAGAAGAACCCGTGCTGTTAAACCGCAGCGCAATTGACCCAGCAACAGGGAAAAACATTATTTCTGCGCTGCCTTTCGGCAAATATGGTGCTGCGCCTGGGGAATATACGGCTGTAATTAGCGCCTATGATGCAAGTAGCAACATCATCAGCATGGTCACTTTAGACACGAAATATGCTATTGAAACCCCAGACACCCCGAATACAGGTTCGACACTGTTCGGTAACTTAAATATCTCACGACTTGACTATCTCTTGACTGGATTAATCGCCTTCGGCATTGCGGCTGGCTTCGCGGTTTATCTCGTCCAACGCAAAAATCGCCGCTAAGGTGTTAGCGTAAACTACCGGCTGGTTCTGGTCGGTAGTTTTTTGGTAACTTTAGGGCTTAGCTGTTGACATATATAATATATAGTGATAGTATATAAGAAATAAGTCTTAGTTTGGAGTTAAACATGAAAAAAAGTTATTTCTTTCTTAGTCTCGGATTCGCTTTGGCGACTTTGATGGTAGCTCCTGTGCCAGCGGTTTTTGCTGACGGTGAAGAGAGCGGATCTTCGGAGGAAACTGGCGGAGACCCTTCTGGGAATCCTTCCGGAAACCCAGATGAGGGTGAACAGCCAGCGACACCGAGCAATCCTTGGGCTGGTTCTGGCTGGAACAATGATAGTGATGGAAGTGGTAGTGTGAGTAACCGCCCAAACTATAACCCGGGCATCACCAAGCCAGATCATTCTACGACCGACCAAGGTCAAGCTAGTAATCCCACAAATTCAAATAACAACAATGCTACTCCTTCGCAAGTAGCCAAAACGCCAACGACATCAAATAGTTCAAACAATTCGCGCTCGAAACAGGCTTCTTCTGGCACTACGGGGACGGCAGAGGATCATGAAGCAACTGACGTCGAAGAAGCTGACGATAATGTGACAGATGTAATTGCAAAGCTAGATTCGAAAAAAACAGAGAAGAACAAAGACGAGACCCCATCGATCGTCGCTAATATTCGTCAGGTTAACCCTTGGGTTGTGGTAGGGATTTTCACGCTAGTCGCAGCTAGCGTTGTGGGGATTGCAATTTTTGCTACGATTTTGATGAAAAAACGCAACCAAAAACTCGCCGCCGAAAGACCAAAATTATTGCCAGAATAGGCTTCCCGAAGCTATAGATTTGTGCTATAATCAAGAAAGCGGGCGATTAGCTCAGTTGGCTAGAGCGTTTCTTTGACGTAGAAGAGGTCAGAGGTTCAAATCCTCTATCGCCCACCATAGTGTCAGAATTTGCCCCATTTTGGGCATTTTTTGTTGGAATAACAGAGTAGAGAGGGCTCGAAACCACCGTTCCAATTCGATTCAAATAAGACCACCACTTTTGGTATTTCTAGAACAGATATTTCGATATCTGTTTTTTTGTTTCCATCGGGCTCTTCATCCCATTGTTGCAGAGTTGACATCAAAAATACTAAACAACTCTCTCCCCCTCCTCCTACTATAGACACTAACTAGCTAGGCAGCGGAGGGAGAAGCCAGTAAAAGTGCGATTTTGGGGCCCGTTTGAGTTACCGTAGCTGGATGGGTAAACACCACTAGTACGGAAGTCGAGATAGTAAGTGAGACCACCACTAGCGTAAGGCGTAGAGGACCAATAGACGCCATATTGCCCAGCATCTGATATAGGTGTAAGTTGAAGACTTGGAGTAATATAGTGATAGTTAGTCCTCCCGCTGCGCACTAGAGTAAATGCCCTGACTAATAGTCAGGGCATAGGGGTATTTAATTTAAATTAAATACCAGCCATCAATTACGCAGAGTTTTCTCGCGAACAATGTCCAGGGCTTCAGTCAATTTGCTAACCCGAGATTCCACCGGGTCGTCCATGATATTCGTCGCAAGGTATACGTCCTCCAACTTCTCCTTGCTCCTGCCAAACTCCAGCATGACCAGATCATGTTGACAGCGTGTCAAATCCGAAGCAGACTCTTTCAAGGCCGTTTTGACCTTCAGACGCTCCTCTTTGCTCGGAAAATGGCCCAGTATCGCCCGTCCGAGATCATTATAATCGATCGTCCCCCATTTCACCGGCGTTTTGTCCGATGCTTCCTCTGCACTAATGTACGAAAATGAATAGCTTCCCATAACTATTCCCCCTTCTATATTTTTTCGCGCCGACGTGCTCGGCACAGACGCTATTATACATCTAAACTTCGTATTTTGCAAGTTTAAAATCCCTCTTTATCTTTTCGGAACTTTGTGCTATAATGACCCTAGTGTGGGCCGGTAGCTCAGTTGGTTAGAGCACGGGCCTTTTAAGCCCGGTGTCGAGAGTTCGAGCCTCTCCCGGCTCACCACACCTCGGACCCTTTCGTGGGGTTCTTTTTGTTGTATAATATAAAATATGGATCGAAAAACAACTGAGACTTTCATTCGCGAGAACTTTGGCGGAATTATTCAAGACTGGCCCTGGGAAGACACACCGGAATATACTGTCTTTCGTCATGTTGATAACCGCAAGTGGTTTGCGCTGATTATGCGGGTAAAATATGCAACCATCATACCCCAAGGTTCCGTCGCTTCTCCAGAACTCGACCCCGATAAACCACTTGATATTATTAACCTGAAAGCCGATCCAGATCTGATTGAAACTTTACTTCGTGAGGCTACCATTTTCCCAGCTTACCATATGAACAAACGTCATTGGGTTACACTTCCGCTTGATGGCAGTTGCCACGCCGACCAAATTAAGGCCCTCATTGACCTGAGCTATCGTCTGACTACTCGAAAAGCTCGCTAGATATCTTGCACTATGCTATAATATCCCTGTGGCCCCATCGTTCAACGGATAGGACATAGACCCTCTAAGTCTACAATGCTGGTTCGATTCCAGCTGGGGTCGCCAAAATAAACCTAGTCTTGCTAGGTTTATTGTCGTTTATTGGTGATTTTTGTGAATTCCGGCACTAAAGTATATATCCATACTCTTATTGTAGCATACTTTAGCTAAAAAGTCAATACTATTTTACTAACTTATAGTAAATTGACGGCGCAAAGCGCACTGGAGCGAGCAATTTTTGGGCGGCTTTTTCCATGCGAACGAGGTTGCGTGTTCCGAAAACTTGTTTCAGTTTCGCACTACGGAAGTTCGAAACTGACAAGACTTCATCAATTTGAAAGCCAGATTTCCTAAAAACGGCCTCGATATACTTCGGGTGATAGTTGAAAAAGCCGTTTTCGTCGATTTCTTTCAGATGTACTGGCTCGAGACTGAACGGGTTTGCGTCGGTTTTGCCAGTCCAAAACCGAACCATACGCGGGAGCGTGCGTTTATTCGCGACCTCGATTACGGCCACACCGCCTGGTTTCAAAACACGATAAAGTTCATCGGAAACCTTCTGCATATCTTTGAAGTGATGCGTCGCACGCACCATCATCAGGCCATCGAAGCTATCGTCCTTGAACGGCAAGTTATAAATATCGCCCGCTTTCGTCTTTAGCCTATCGCCATAAATATCGCGCGCTTGGGCAAGTTCAGTTTTTGAATAATCGAACAGGGTCGCGGTTTTTGCGCGGGGGAGATATTCATCAGCGAGACGACCATAACCACCTGCAATATCAACAAAGTTGCCCATTTCGGTCGGCAGGAGATGACGAATCGCCATGCGGTCAGCCAAATCTTCATATTTTCGATCGGCATCCTCCCAAAAAATCTTCTTATAATCGTAGCCATTATAATCCGAGACAACTTCTGGCTGAGTATTTTTCTTCGACTGGGCGGAAGTTTTCTTCGCGCCAGTCTTTTTCGCAGTTTTTTCTACCATAACTCCTTCTATTATAGCATAGAGGAGCGTCCTGAGCTAATTTGAGCATTTATTTTTTCATTACATTAGGAACCATGTTATAATGGTAATGTCTAACTTTTTACATAGCCATCGGAATTTATCTGTTGTTAATGTGCTTTAAGCGGCATCGCATAAGTAATCATTGACAACACATATGGTTATGATAGGAAGTTAGACGCCTTGCGGTGTCGCTTTTTGTTTTTTGGCATCCATGGCTATATAGCAACTTAATATAAGGAAACACTTATGAAGATATCAAACAAGTTTTTTGCAAAAGTTTTGGCTATTGCGGTGGTTGCCCATATTTTGGTTACACCCCAAGCTGACGTTCTTGCCACCGAGATGACATTGGGCGGACCAGTTTATGACACAGCACTAGAATCAGTGGGGAGCTACAATAAGATTGGTGCTCTGCGTGCGGCTATTAAAGCTGTTGACGAGCAGTTGCCAGAAGTGGTGACTTATTGGGACATGAGCTTTGGGGCGAATGAAGTCCAAGGTAAGGTTTGTGGTGGCTTTGATCATCGTGGAGCGTCAGGTATCGGTTGTGCGGGGGATCTGAAAAACTGGTTGACATTTGACTTGGCGGTAGCAGATGGCGTGATCCAAGACACCGCCGTAGAACCTGACACTCCAATCCCATCCGAATATGCTGGCAAAACTTTTCATGAAATTCTTGCACTCGCAAAAAATAACTCCGCTTACGGCACGAATAGTGAATTCAAACAGAGGGTTGACGACGCTGAAATTGCCTATCAGCGCGGGGTAGAATCATTGCGTGCTGGAATTGCACTCATCGACCCGACACAGACTGGCTTAGATACAAAGAATGGCGATGAGCTACTCTCAATCTATGAAAATCTTCCAGCCGTGAAAGCTGGTACTTATCAAGGAATTGTCGAGGCATATAATGGCGCACGCGCCTGGATCATGTCTGCTGAGAATATGGGTGAAGAAAAATTACTTGAAGATTATGGAGAAGCACAACCTTCGGAAAGCTATGCTAGGCTTGTTGCTACGGCGACTACTCTGGACCCAAATTTTACAGTCGACCTTTCTAACGTCACTAAGATATCGGGTACGCCCCAGAATATCCCAATTGCTCCTGATACAGGTGACAATGATCGCGAGGAATTGTCCGCTACTATGGTCGCTGCAGCAGTCATAGGAGTTGCTAGCATTGCGACTGTGGCCGGTGGGATTTTTACGGCAAAGCGTTTTCTCTTCAGCCCATTAAAAAAGCGTAAATAATATTCATATCTATTCATAGCAACCCCTCACCAAAAATATCCCTCTCGTAGGGATATTTTTCTGTACAAATGAGTTGGTGACCTCTAGGAGAGTCGAACTCCTATTGTCGGGATGAAAACCCGATGTACTAACCGTTATACTAAGAGGCCAGCACTCTCATCTTAACAGATTAGAAAAAATCCGTCAACTATTTCTGCGCTAAATCGCCAAATTTCTCGGTCAAATCCGTCGGCAGGAGGATTACTGTCTTCTGTGATGGGTCGGCGCTAATCTTTTCTAGCGTCTGCAAAGTACGGATATTCATACCACCCGGAGTCTGAGCTAGCATATGTGCCGCTTCAGCGACCGCTGCCGCGGCGCTTTTCTCGCCCTCCGCTGAAATAATCGCCGCGCGTCGTTCGCGCTCCGCTTCGGCCTGTTTTGCCATTGCGCGTTTCATATCCGCTGGCAGCTCAATATTCTGTAACTTCACACTCTCAATATCAATCCCCCACTTGTCCGTCTGTGCGTCGACAATCTCGCGAATCTGCGCCGAAATCTCATCTCTTTTTGACAAAATCTCATCGAGATCAAAGTTCCCAGTTACATCCCTGAGCGCTGTCTGTGCAAATGTGCTGGTCGCATATTTGAAATTTGTTGTTTCAAGCACCGCCTTCTGTGCGTCAATCACCCGCGCATACACCACGGCGTCCACGTTCACCGTAACATTGTCCTTCGTAATCACCTCTTGTTTCGGAATATCCATCGGCGTTGTGCGAACATCAACTTTCGTCATCTTGTCAAGATAGGGAATAATCACCCGAAACCCCGGATTCAAAGTGCGCGAATATTTCCCGAGGCGCAGCACCACTCCGCGTTCGTATTGATTAATGATCCGTACTCCTGGAATAATAATTACCAATAAGACCAGTACAAAAAAGATAATAATCGACATGGTTCTCTCCCATTTAATTTTCTCTATTATACCACAAAAACCCTAGCCGACCAGAGCAGCTTACCTCTATATTAACATAAACGCTTTGAAAAGTCAATCCCTATTCCGTGTTTTCGCAGCGGAAATTATATTCCACCGTATAATTCTTGGGACCATAAGGCTCAGTCGGGTAGTAACGCACCGAGGTAGTATTCGTATCGCAGCCAGCGTCTTGGAAGAGTGGCGCCATCTCGATATTTTCGTCGTGATTATAATGCAAAAGTTGCCTAAGATAGGTTGTCGCAACACCTTTCTCCTTATATTCCGCCAACATCTTGCCCGGTTCGACCCCAATGTCGCCTAACAACCGCGGATAGAGATATTCTACATAATAATTCTTTGCAAGTTTTTGCAATTCATCTTCAGCGCGTTCAGTCGGAGTTTTGCCCAGCTGCATCGCGAGCGCCACCAAAATTGCTAAAGTCGATATTCCAACCACTCCGAGCAAGGTCCATTCTTCCCAGCTTCGCGGGGTCGGAGGATTTTTTGGCTGGCGTTTTCGTTTCATGGCATCATTTTACCATAAGCAAGAAGTTCTGGCTAGCTAATAGTTAGGTTTTTATGCTATAATAGAAGAATGAGTGAAATATTTAAACGAACGAAAACTTTGGCCACGATTGGCCCCGCTACCGACAGCGAAGAAATGATTGACAAATTAATTGGCGCCGGTCTCGATAACTGCCGTTTGAACTTTTCTCATGGCACTTATGAGAAAATGGACGAATTTATCGGCTGGATCCGTAAAGCTGCCGCGAAGCACGGTCGTCATGTTGCGATTGTACAGGACCTCCAGGGCCCAAAGATTCGCCTCGGCCAAATCAAGGATAATTACCTCGAAATCAACGAAGGCGACGACATTATCCTCGATTACGCGTTGAAAGAACATGACGGCGGACTAACTTTGCCCGTGCAGTACAACCTTGCTGAAAAAGTGAAAGTTGGCGACCCAGTTTATATTTTTGATGGCAAAATCCGTACCCACGTTCAGGAAATTGTCTCTGATACGGCGATTCGTCTGACCGCTGAGAACAAAGGTTTTGTCAACAGTAACAAAGGTTTGAATCTACCAGATACGGACTTCGGCGGTGATATTTTCCCCGAGAAAGATATTCGCGACCTCGATTGGGGCGTGACGCGTGATTTTGATTATGTTGCGATTTCTTTCATCCAAAAAGCCGAAGATATTTACACTTTCCGCAAAATGCTTGAAGAACGCGGTTCGAATGCGAAGATTATCGCTAAAATCGAAACCAAGAACGCCGTCATGGATGACAAGCACCTCGAAGATATTGTGAAAGCGACGGACGTGATTATGGTCGCGCGTGGCGACATGGGCTACGAAGTCGGCGCAGAGATTGTCCCAGTTGTCCAACGCAAGCTGATTAAAATGTGTCGTGAACATGCAAAAGTTTGTATCGTTGCGACCCAAACTATGGGGACTATGGTCGACAATCCGATGCCAACACGCGCTGAAGTGAGTGACGTCGCAAATGCTGTCATTCAGGGCGCCGATGTAGTGATGACTTCAGAAGAGACTGCGATGGGGAAGTATCCAGTCGAAACCATTCAGGAAATCGGCAAGGTAATCAGCTACGTCCAAGATCATGTCGAAATGACTGACACCCCACACGATCCACAGTCAGACAATTCGGATTATGATGCGATTGCCGAGGCGGCGGCAAATATCGCCGCACGCGTCGAAGCAGACGCCATTATCTGCCAGACTGCTTCCGGTCGCACGGCACGTGCAATGTCGGCACAACGCCCGAAATTACCGATTTATTCTGTAACTCCGAGCGAACGTGTTGCGAATCAACTTTCTTTGACTTACGGCAACCGTGCCTATGTTCGTGAATACGCACCTGACTTTGGTTTGAAGTTAGCGGAAGAGTTGCGCGATGAAGGAGTCTTAACTCCACGCAAAGACCGCGATTATATCGAAATTGTAATCGTCTCTGGCGACAAAGACGTTGCCGGTACTGACACGATTAAAATCCGTCGTATCTAGCAGGAGGCGTATGCTGCAGACGAAAACTATACGTGATGTTGAGGTTGCAGGCAAGATTGTGCTTGTCCGCACGGATTACAATGTTCCGCTGGCGGAAGACCCCGAGACTGAGGTGATGCATATGACGAGTGATTTGCGCGTGCGCGAAAGTCTACCAACTTTGCAATATCTTTTAGAGCATCACGCTGCAAAAGTTATTCTGATTAGCCATCTTGGTCGTCCGAAAGGCCAAAAAGATCCGAAATTGTCTCTACGACTAGTTGCGGAGAAATTGGCTGAACTTTTGCCAGGAGTGCCGATTAGTTTTGTGGATGAAATTTCTGGGCCTGAAGTTGAACAGGCAGTTGAAGATTTGCCTGAAGGGGGCGTCTTATTGCTCGAAAATTTGCGTTTTTCGCCTGCTGAAGAAGAAAACTCCGAAGAATATGCCAAGAGGATTGTCGATTCGACACATGCTGAGCTCTTTGTCCAGGATGGTTTTGCGGTAGTGCACCGTGCGCATGCTTCGACTAGTGCGATCACAAGGTTGTTACCGTCAGTGGCGGGCCTGTTGCTTGAAAAGGAAGTTAGCGGGCTAGCAAAAGTTTTGGATCAGCCCAAACGACCGTTCGTAGTGATTATTGGTGGTGTGAAAGTAAGCGATAAAGAACCTTTAATTGAGCGTTTTTTGCCACTCGCGGACCAAATTATCGTCGGTGGGAAGATTGCTGCTGATGGGTATCAAACGTCTAATCCGAAGATCTATGTTGCCGAAGATTTTGATGAAAATGAAGCCGGTGACAAATTAGATGTCGGGCCAGTCGCAACGAGCAAGATAGTTTCTGCGGTGAAAGATGCAAAAACCGTGCTCTGGAATGGCGTTCTCGGTAAAGTGGAAGATCCGACCTATGCGACCTCATCCACGATTCTTGCAAAGATTTTAGGTGAGAATCATGGAATCACGTCCGTGATCTGTGGCGGAGATACGGCCGGTTTCGTCGAGAATCTACGCACAGAGAACCCAGAACTGTCTTACACTTTGATTTCGACTGGTGGCGGGGCTGCACTCGAACTTCTGTCTGGCAAAACTCTCCCTGGGATAGACGGACTAGAGATTTTGTGATAAAATAAACTAAAGCTAAGTGCAAAACTGTAGAAAAAGGAGTTTTATTTATGTCAAACCAATTAACTTTGGAAAAACGCACCGCTAAGGGCAAAAAATTGAAAGCTTTGCGTAGCGCTGGTCAGATCCCGTCGGTTGTCTATGGTGAAACCGAACCAATGATGACAATTTCGCCTTATAACGAAACCGAGAAGGTGTTGCTCGAGGTTGGCTATCACTCGCCAATCGAATTGACACTTGACGGTAAAAAGCAACTCGCCATCGTAAAAGATGTCGCGATTGACCCCGTCAGCCGTCGTATTATGAACGTCGAGTTTCAGGCCATCAACGCCGACGAAGTTGTCGAGGCAACGACCCCAATTCGTCTCGTTGATTTTGAGAAGTCAGAAGCCGCGAAACTCCATTTTGTCCCAATGCAAGTTCTTGAAGAAGTTGACATCAAAGCAAAACCTTCGGATTTGCCAGAGGAATTGATCGTCGATGGTAGCAAACTCGCAACAACTGAAGACAAGCTAATTCTCTCGGATATTGTTTTACCAAGTGGTGTCGAACTCGCTGATAAGGAGTTGAAACCAACGACCGCCATCTTTAACGTCTACGATCCAGCCGCCGAAGCTGCCGCGCGCGAAGCGGAAGATGCAAAGGAATCTGGAAGCGCCGAAGCTACCGAAAGCTCTGAAACCGAGAACGCGGACGACAAGGTCGAAAAGTCCGAATAAAATAAGAGCCAACCGTAAAAGTGTCGCCTGTAGCGACACTTTTTATAGTTACAACAATTAGAACTAAGCCACTTTATCTCTATTACGACAAATCCAGTACTTCGATATTTCCGTCTGTATTGCCGTTTCTGCTTTCAGTCACCGCATAATGTAATGCGTCCACATTTTCCTCCAAATGTCGCACGAGTGCCGCTTGTGCTGCCTTAATCTGTGTTTCTTCGCCACGCCAAGTTGCAAGCACAGGTTCCTCAAGCGCTCGTGAGAACGCAAACGTCACAGGCCACGGGAACGGCGAGTTTTGTGCAACTGCAGTTAGATTTTTAGTCGCTTCTTTTGGTTTCTGACCACCGCTTAACAATAACACTCCGCCGACGTACCTCGGTACAGCATGTTTTAGAATTGCTGCCGTCGCAATCCCAACTTCATTCGCTGTCGCCTGTGTTTCAGCATCCGCTCCAGAAATTACCATGTTACACTTTAGCAAACAACCCGCTAAATCAACATGTCGCTGTTCGAGTTTTTCAAACACACTCCCGAGTACCCGTGCCGTCACCTCAGCACTCTTCTCAATACCGAAGCTTCCTTCGCGTATAACATCTGGTTCTACAACCGGGACAAGTCCAATCAGTTGACAAGTTTTCGCAAAAGTCGCTAGCCGTTCTGCATTTTTCTCTACCGCGAAGAAACTTGGCTGATTCTTTCCGATTTTGAATGCTGCGCGCCATTTCGCAAAACGAAAACCTTGGTCATAATAATCTCTCAGCCTGCGCGTCAATCCTTCTTCGCCCAAAGTCTCGCTTTCGCCGTCCCGCATTGGTTTCAAACCCAAATCCGCTTTCACTCCCGGAATAATGCCCTGATTGGTCAGAAATTCTAGCATCGTTTCACCATTTGGCATCTTTTTGTCGGCGTTGTCATCTGACAAAATCACCCCGCTTACGTATTTTTTCAGTTCTGGTGTCGCGAACATCATCGCATAAAAACCACGTTGCAGTTTCGCATCATTCTCGATCCCAAACTGCACAAAACGCTTCACAAGGTTCTTTTTCGATTCATCGGCGGCCAAAATCCCCTTGTTTGAACCAGCCAGGGAACGGCAAATCAGTCGCAAGTTTTTCCGCTTTGCTTTTTCCGCTTCGGCTAACTCCTGCAACTTTTCGGCACTCAGTGAACCATCAAGCGTTGCTTGTTCGGCATTTAGCCTTGCCCAGAGCAAAGCATCCGCCGGCGTTCCACCCGCTGCCACCACACCGAGCACCGTCGCGACAATCGTTGAATAAACCGTTAAATGAGTCATCATATCCGTCCGATCAAGATCCCAAACTTCTTCTGCTTCACCTAACGACAACTTTCGTGGGCTAATATGACAGACCAGTTGCGTGTTCGGCTGGTCCACTTCGATTTTGTCGATAATTTTTTCCTCTTTGTGAATAGGTGGCTCGTCTTCGCAAAACAATAAGTCTGCCATTTCTGCTAATCTCTCGCCATCTGGGCTCAATTTTTTCTCGGCGTGTACGGCCAATTTTGTTTTTGGCGAAAATTTGAGAAAATTTTTCAGCTCATCAATCAGCTTCGTCGAAATAATCGCTGAGCGGTCCACCAAAATCCACTCTGGCATGCCCTGCGATGCTGATGGCATTGTCCATTCTGTTGCTTTGCGCTCGCGCGGCACAAAGTAAGTAATTCCACCCTTGTAGGAAAAAATATAACGATAATTGGTCGGTTCATCCGACCACATTAACTCGCCAGATTTCATTTCAGTTTTTGAGTTCAGGATTCCTGCATCGACCCCGAGGCGACTCAAAGTCGTAAGCGATACCGCTGCCCCTCCATAGACGCTTGTCCTACGGAAAAAATCATGCGCTTCACCGTTAAATCCTAGTTCCAGCCAGTGAATGCCCTGTTCGTCCGTCTCAAAATCATTTCGACGCCCATCCATCTTCAAATAAACATCTTTCAGCACGTTCCCAATAATCAAAATTCTGCTCATGGCTCCATTATAGCATAACTAATTACAATTCAAACCGAATATGCTACAATAAAAATGCTAAACCAAATAGTTAATCACGTCATTTTAGGGCTGATGATGCGGCTATTTACGCAGTTTTGCCTTAGAATGGTAACTGTTTGGTTTAGCGACTAGTAAATAGTCGCATTTTTTATTACGTTTGCGGTTTTGCTAGCATATTTTATTAATAATAAGGAGGATATATGAAAATTAAACATTTTGCTACCGCTAGCGTCATAGTGTTAGCTAGCTTGGTCGGGATTTTTGTGACCGCCAAGCCAACCTTCGCTGCATTTGATGCTGACAGTGAATGCCCGCATGCTTCGCTTTATTGGTTGAAACGGATTCATGAAATTAATTACCCCGAAACAGTCAAAAAGATAAACGAGCTTTCGAGCGGGAGCGATGCCGACAAAGCACAAGCCGTTAGACTAGAAGAACAGTGGAAAGCCAAAGCTGCAAAAGCGTACGATGGACCTGAGCCGAAAGATGCCGGAGACATCAAAAACGTTAATGATTGTAACCTTCAGAAAACGGATTATGACGCGATGGATACGCTGAATATCATCATTAATGTTGTCATCGGCCTCGTTGGTTTCGTGGCGGTCATAATGATCGTAATCGGCGGAATTACCTTCGCGACATCTCAAGGTGACCCAGCCAAAACCGAAAAGGGTCGAAAAACCCTCATCTTTGGTATCGTCGGACTTGTAGTTTCTCTGCTCGCATTTGCTATCGTGAACTTCGTCTTGAAGAATGTGTTCGCATAGCAGTCTAATAAGAACTCGCATAGCCTGTTCATAGCTGCTTTAAAAAAGCGGCTATGAACAGAAGTAGATCAAAAATAATACCCGAACAACAAGAAACCCCGCTTCACGCAGGGTTTCTTTTACATGTTTTCGGCCTAACGTACTTCAACACGTACGCGCGGCACGTTTTTTCCTGAAAAGTGACACTTTTTCGTTTTTACGAAGGTCACAACACCATCTTTCGCAGCGTGGATCGTAAAATTACGGCTCATATAAGTCCCCGGACCAGCAATCTTCGTCGCGCCAGTCTGACGAACCAAAACTTCGCCATTTCGAACTTTTTGGCCACCAAAGCGCTTCACGCCCAATCTCTGGCCAGCATTGTTATGGATGTTTTTGGCGGTTCCGCCAGCTTTAACGTGTGACATGTTACTTTTTCCTTAAAACTATTATTTCTCGGGCTACCACCTGCTTGTCGCGATGATAAAGGAGATCCTCCTGTCCCGTATTTCTAAATCTCATTACATTATAGCCCAGTTCCTCTATTTCGTCAAGCAATTTTAGGCGTTTATAACTACCATCGGGCCTCAACCAAGCTGGTACCGCAATTACAACAGGTGTCCTTGGCTGAATTTGTCCCGCTAAGTTCTTCAAAAACCCGCGAATAATCCTTCCGCACTCCTGTTCTTCATGCTTCAACTTCATCTCTGCTGGCGGAGTTGACATGGGCTGTCCAAGATAAGTTTCACAAGCCACCGCGTCAATCGGTAGCCACCACTTAAAGTTTGTCGCATCACCTTGAGAAATCTGGATTAGCTGTGGCTGGGCAAGCGCAGCCTGCCTGTTCACCTGTAGCCATTCAAGATTTTTCTTCGTATATTCTACCATTCGCTCGTTCAC
>CARTQV010000013.1 GCA_949070545.1 uncultured Candidatus Saccharibacteria bacterium
ACAAAGTAACTTACTAGCTTTGTATTGCATTTGTACATACATTGTAATGCAAATGTCTTACGTTGCTTTGCAAAAATCACATTTTAATTCATGATCATTTATTATTCCGATAGCTTGCAAATAGGAATATATTATGGTTGAACCGACGAATTTCATTCCTCTTTTCTTCAAATCTCTTGAGACTTTATCTGAGAGCTCAGACGTCGTTTGAAAATTGTCATCTAGGTTTTTTATAATTTTATTGTCGGAAAAAGCCCAAATATAATCCGAGAAACTCCCAAATTCTTTTTGGATGTCGATGAATATTCTAGCGTTATTGATGGTAGCTTCGATTTTTAGTTGGTTTCTTATGATTGTGCTATCGTCCAAAAGTTCTTTTATCTTCTCCTCGTCGTATCGACTGATTTTGTTATAGTCGAAGTTGTCAAATGCCTTCTTGAATGCCGCTCTTTTATTTAGAATACACTCCCAAGATAGACCTGCCTGAAAAGATTCTAATACCAAAAGCTCAAACATATAGCCATCATAGTGCGGAGTCCCCCATTCTTTATCGTGATACTTGATATAGAGTGGATTCTTCACATTCACCCACTTGCACCTTCTTTTTCCCATGGCTATGTTAATTATAACATAATGACCCAGCATAAAACTCTTGCAATTTCGCTGAAAATCCGCTAGAATAAAAACAAGAAGTAGTGAGTGGTGTTTTTTGGGCGCACTAGATTTGGCGGTTTTAGTGCGGAATACCACAGTTAATCTTCGGCGCTACAAGATTATCAACACTAAAGAGAAGAGGAATAGTGTGAGTAAAAAAACCACAGACAATGGTCGCGTGTTTTTCACTGAGGGCGACCAAGCACTTCCCATTCCGGATCTGATTGCCCATCAGAAGGATAGCTGGGAGGATTTTATAAAATCGGGCCTACGTGAGGTATTCAATGAATTGAATCCGATCGACGACTACACTGGACAGAAGTTGTCCATGAAATTCAAAGATTATTATTTCAAGGCACCAGCTGAAGATGAAAAGACTGCGAAATACAATCTTTCGACCTATGCTGCGCCACTTCACGTCCAAGTCGAGCTGACAAACAAGGTAACTGGCGAAGTAAAAGAACAGGATATTTATTTCGGTGACTATCCTTGGATGACGAACCGCGCAACGTTTATCATCAATGGAACCGAGCGTGTTGTCGTCAGCCAATTGATTCGTAGCGCTGGAGTTTTCTTCACGGCTGATGAGGTAAATGGACACCGCTATTATGGCGCGAAGGTAATTCCGGGCCGTGGGGCTTGGCTTGAGTTTGAAACCACGCCAAGTGGTTGTATTAACGTAAAAATTGACCGTCGTCGCAAAATCCCAGTTACGACCTTCCTCAAGGCTCTCGGAATTGCGAAAGAAGAGGACATCCGAGCGAAGTTCGCTGATGTTGATAACGGTGCAATTAGCTATATCAACGCAACGCTCGAGAAAGACACTGCGAGTGGTCAATCCGCAGCTTTACTCGAAGTTTATCGCCGTTTGCGCCCAGGCGATCTTGCAACCGTCGAAAACGCGAAGTCAATGATTGAACGTGCTTTCTTCGACTATCGTCGCTATGACTGTTCGCGCGTTGGTCGCTTTAAATTGAACCGTCGCTTGGGTTATGATACTCCAAATGACGCCGCGCACCGTACTTTGCAGATGAAAGATCTCATCGCGATTATTAGCGAAATTATCCGCTTGAATAATACCCAAGAACCTGCGGATGACATCGACTCGTTGTCGAACCGTCGTGTGAAATTGGTCGGGGAATTAGTCCAGAGGCAATTCCGACTCGGTATGCTCAGATTGCAGCGCAACATTTTGGACCGTATGTCGATGGCTGATCCAGAAGAGGTTACACCGTCACAGCTTTTGAACTCGCGCCCAGTTGTTGCTGCCGTGAAAGAGTTTTTCTCAAGCTCACAACTTTCGCAATTGATGGACGAAGTCAATGGTTATTCTGAACTCGCTCATAAACGCCGCTTAAGCTCGATGGGACCTGGTGGTTTAACGCGAGAGCGCGCTGGATTTGACGTGCGTGATGCCCACCCGACGCATTACGGTCGCATTTGTACAGTTGAAACACCAGAAGGCGGCAACGTCGGTCTTGTTTTGAACCTTGCGACCTATGCTCGAATCAATGAGTATGGTTTTATTGAAGCGCCATATCGTATCGTGAAGAATGGCAAGGTGACCGACGAAGTTGTTTATGTCGACGCTGCCTCCGAAGACGACATGATTATCGCGGATGCTAGCGTGAAGTTGAATGAAAAAGGCGAATTTGTTGAAGATTGGGTTTCTGCCCGTGTCAAGGGCCGCCCAAGCCAAGTCGCTTCGAACCTTGTAACACATATCGACGCCGCCCACAAGGAAATTTTGGGGACGAGCGCTAGCTTAATTCCATTCGTCGAGAAAAATCGTGTTGACCGCTCTCTAATGGCTTGTGCTATGCAGAAGCAAGCTGTACCACTGCTGAAAAATGACGCACCGACAGTCGGGACTGGGATCGAGCACGCTGTCGCGATGAATACTTCCCAGGTCGTCGTTGCTGAAGGTGCGGGAGAAGTCGTGAAAGCCGACGGTGTTAGTGTTATTGTGAAATATAAAGACGGCGAAAAAGAATATAAGCTGCAACATTTCGAAAAAACCAATGATGATCGTTGTTATAATCAACGCGTGAAAGTTGTTCGTGGGCAAAAAGTTAAGAAAGACGACATCTTGATTGAAGGTGCGAGCGTTACAAATGGTGAACTTGCTCTTGGAAAAGATTTGCTCGTAGCGTTTATGCCATGGCGTGGTTACAACATGGACGATGCGATTGTGATTTCGTCGCGATTAGTCGAAGACGATAAGCTGACTAGCATTAACATCAAGGACTTCGATGTTGAGGTTCGTGAAACGAAGCTCGGCCCAGAGCAAGTTACACGTGATATTCCGAATGTTCCAGAAAAGAGCTTGCGCCATCTTGGTGAAGACGGTATTGTCGTAGTCGGTAGTGAGGTCCAGCCTGGTGATATTCTTGTTGGTAAAATCACGCCGAAAGGCGAACAAGAATTGTCGAGCGAAGAGAGACTACTGCGAGCCATTTTCGGTGAAAAAGCAAAAGATGTGCGTGACACTTCGGTGCGCATGAATGGCTCCAGCACAGGCAAAGTTGTCGGCGTCCGAGTTTATACTAGAGAACAAGGACACGAGTTGAAGGCCGGAGTCCTAATGCAAATTAAGATTTACGTCGCCGAAATGCGCAAAATCAGCGTCGGAGATAAAATCGCTGGTCGTCACGGCAACAAAGGCGTGGTTTCACGTATTCTCCCTGTAGAAGATATGCCATTCATGGAAGATGGAACTCCGATTGATGTTCTGCTCAGCCCAATGGGCGTACCGAGCCGTATGAACCTCGGGCAGTTGTTTGAAGTTCACCTCGGTATGGCGGCACGAGCTCTGGGTTATAAAGTCGCAACGCCTCCATTCAATGGCGTCAGTGATGAGACTATCTCGGAACAGCTTGAAAAGGCTGGATTTAGCCGTGACGGTCGTGTGCAACTATATGACGGTTTGACTGGAGAGCCATTCAACGAGCGAACAAGCGTTGGCGTGATGCATATGCTAAAACTTCATCACATGGTCGAAGACAAGATTCACGCTCGCTCGACGGGTCCATATACCATGGTTACTCAACAGCCACTCGGTGGTAAAGCCCAAAATGGTGGTCAGCGTTTCGGAGAAATGGAGGTTTGGGCACTCGAAGCTTATGGCGCTGCCACAACTTTGCAGGAAATGCTGACGATTAAGTCTGACGACGTTTATGGTCGTGCAAAAGCTTATGAAAGCATCATCAAACATGAGCCGATCGAAGGGCCGAAACTCCCAGAAGGGTTCAACGTCCTTGTAAAAGAGTTCCAGGGATTGGGCTTAAAAGTTGATTTGCTCGATCATGGCGAATCGACAGATGCGAGCGAAGTTATCGAAAAAACTTCTCGCGAAATCGAAAAATCTCACGATGATAGTTTGATTTATGCTCAGCATCAAAGCGAAAAAGTAGCGGATACTTTGGTTGACCTCGATGAAACCGAAGCAGAAGCGATGCTAGATGACGAGGGGGTAGAAATAACAGAGGCAGATGAGTTTGCTGATGCGGGCGAAACTGACCTCGGAGAGGAGATGTAAAATGGCTTGGATGGATAATTTTATCAGCGCCAACGACTTTGACTCAATTCGCCTCAGCGTTGCGAGTAAAGAAGATATCTTGAACTGGAGCTATGGTGAAGTTCTAAAGCCGGAAACGATTAACTACCGCACCCAAAAGCCAGAACGCGACGGATTGTTCTGTGAGCGGATTTTCGGTCCAGTCAAGGATATCAATCCGCACGATTCAAAACTAAAAGGCGTGAGATCAAGAGAAGCTGCGGTTGACAAAGAAGGAAACTTGGTTACGAAGAGTATTTCTCGTCGTGAACGTATGGGGCATATCACTCTCGCTGCACCGGTTGCTCACATCTGGTTCATGCGTGGCCGCCCGAGTGCGCTCAGTACACTTTTGAACTTGACCGTAAAAAATATCGAAAAAGTAGTGTATTTTGCGGCCTATTTGATCGTCGATGCAAAAGACGAAGAAATTGCACAACGCCTTGCTGATCTTGAGGCGAATACAATTGCTGCACGTGAAGCAATTAAGCTGCGCTATGAAGAAATGGCAAAACAAGAAGGTGCAAATGTCACAGCCTTGGCCGATGAACAGGCAAAAGAGTCAGAAGAGCTCGAGAGTGACTATCTGATGCGTAAATCGTTGCTTGAGAAAATGACAAAAGGTGCAATCCTCGGCGAACAAGAATATCGTAATCTTCCCGATGATTATGATGAACTAATCGAAGTCGAGATGGGTGCTACCGCAATCAAAAAACTGCTCGACGAAATTGATTTGCGGGCGATGATCGACGAACTACGCGAAGAAGCTGAAGCCAGCAAAGGCCAGAAGCAAAAGCGTATCATGAAACGCTTGAAAGTGCTCGAGGGTATGGAGAGCGCAGGAATCAAGCCAGCTGATCTGATTCTAACGATTGTCCCAGTGATTCCACCTGATTTGCGTCCGATGATTTCACTCCCTGGTGGCCGATTCGCAACGTCCGATTTGAACGATTTGTATCGTCGAGTGATTAATCGTAATAATCGTCTGAAAAAGTTGCTTGAACTGAATGCTCCAGCCGTGATTTGCCATAACGAAATGCGCATGCTCCAGGAAGCCGTAGACGCTCTAATTGATAACTCCGCTGTCCATAGTAGTCGTAGTGCTAGTGCCCAAAACGGCCGCCGGAAGCTGAAGAGTATTTCTGATCTCCTGAAAGGTAAGCAAGGGCGCTTCCGTCAAAACTTGCTTGGTAAACGCGTTGATTATTCTGGTCGTTCAGTAATCGTTGTTGGACCAGAGTTGAAGCTTAATGAATGTGGTTTGCCAAAGCAAATGGCACTCGAGCTCTTCAAGCCATTCGTCGTTTCTTGGCTGATGGAGAATGAACACGCTGCAAATATTCGCAATGCTACGCGCATGATTGAAGCAGGTGAAGCGATTGTTTGGGACGGTCTCGATGAATGCATTAAAGGTAAATATGTGCTTCTGAACCGTGCGCCGAGTTTGCATAGACTCTCTGTCCAAGCATTTCAGCCAAAGTTGATTGATGGAAAAGCAATTCAATTGCATCCACTAGTTGCGAGCGGGTTCAATGCTGACTACGATGGTGACCAAATGGCAGTTCATCTTCCGCTCTCCGACGCCGCGCAAGCTGAGGCTGGCGAGCTGATGTCAGCTGGAAAGAACTTACTAAAGCCAGCCGACGGCGCGCCAGTACTTGCGATTTATCAGGATGTCGTATTGGGTATTTATTACCTCACCTATGACAAACCTGGCACGGAAACGAACGAAGTGAAACCATTTAGCTCGGTCTACGAAGCTGAGATGGCCTACGATCAGGGACTCATTGAGCTCCAGACTCCGATTCGTGTTTTTGCAAAGGGCGAAATCCGGAATACAACGCTTGGACGAGTAATCTTCAACGAAGTGTTACCTGAAAAATACCCGTACAATAACTCAGTCCAAACCAGCAAACAGCTCAAAAACGTCATGGCGGAGATTTTTGAGAACTTCGGCGCAGACGAGATGGTAAAGACAGCAGACGCTGTGAAGAATCTCGCCTTTGAATATGAAACGGTTGCTTCGGTTTCGACTGCGAAGGATGACTATCCGACTTATCCGGAAATCGATGATTTCATCGCCGAGGGTGACGCAAAGACAGCTTTGATTCAGGAACAATTCGACCAAGGTTTGGTGACAGAAGAAGAACGTTATAACTTAACCGTCGCTAACTGGCGCGACATCGACAAAAAGATTTCCGATTTCTTGAAGAGCAAACTTGCCGAGATGGACACTGACATCGCAATGATGGTCCAATCTGGTGCTCGCGGTAGCATCTCGAATGTGAAACTCGCATCAGCCGAAATCGGTATTATGGTCGACATCAACAATAACGAAATTGAGTTGCCAGTCAAAAGCAGCTACAAAAAAGGCCTAAACACTCTAGAAAGCTTTATTGCGACCCGTGGTGCGCGCCAAGGCCAGGTTTCTACTGCGCTGAGGACAGCAGACTCAGGGTATTTGACAAGGCGCCTCGTTGACGTTGCTCAAGACGTCTTCACAACTGACGAAGAGGCCCCTGACCCAGGATTCGAAGTTTTCAAGAAAGAAAGCGAGTACATGGGCATTAACTTCGCTGCGCGTATCGCTGGACGCTACACAGCCGAAGCTGTGCCAGGCTATGTTGAAGCCGACCAGCTGATTAGTCGTGAAATTGCTGAACAAATCGAAAATGACGACGATATCGAAAGCGTCAAGATTCAATCTGTTTTGACAACTACGGCTGTTACAGGTGTACCACGCAAGGCCTATGGCGTTGATCTTTCGACCCGCGCTTTAGTGGAAGCAAATCAGCCAGTCGGCGTGATTGCTGCTCAGTCGCTCGGTGAGCCAGGTACACAGCTGACGCTCGATACGAAACACGGTTCTGGTGTTGCGGGCTCTGGCGCAATCGCTCGCGGTCTTCCGCGTGTCGAAGAGTTGCTCGAAGCTCGTGCTCCGAAAGGTCAAGCTTATACTGCACCGATCGCTGGCACAGTCGAAATGTGGGAAGACGGCAATAAATATGTTGTTCAATTAACCCCAGAAAGTGGTGAGACGACTCGTATTGAGCTCGAGGGCAGGAAAGCCACAGTCAAAGACGGCGCCAATGTCAGTGCTGGTGACGTTATCGCCGACAAAGGAGCAGGCAAAGAACCAATTATCGCTCCAGTTGATGGCATCGCCGAACTCGTGAAAGACGCAATCGTATTAGTTGCAAGTGCAAGTGCGCCAGTCAAGGTCGAGATTCCGAACGAAGCCGAAATGCTCGTAAAATCTGGTGACCGTCTCGAAGCGGGTGACCGGCTAACGGCAGGGTCCTTGAACCTTCAAGATATGCTGAAATACAAGGGCGCCGAGGAAACCGCACGCTATATCATGAACGACGTCATTTCGGTTTACGCCGCGCAAGGTCATGAGATTTCTGCGAAGCACCTTGAAATTATCGTGCGCCAAATGTTTAGCCGTGCTGTAATCAACGAACCAGGTGATTCCAGCTTCGTAACTGGAGACATCGTCTCTCGTGCCACGATTACCGCCGAGAATGAGAAACTTGAGGCCGCCGGAAAGGAACCCGCAACTTATGAAAACCTGTTGCTTGGTATCACGAAAGTTTCGATCTGCTCAGATTCGTTCTTGTCTGCCGCGTCCTTCCAAGAGACGACTCACGTCTTGATCAATGCCGCAATCAATGGTCGCGTTGACCATCTCCGTGGCCTGAAGGAAAATGTCATTATCGGCCGCAAGATCCCAGTCGGTACTGGCGTAAAGCCACTCGTAGTAGTGAATGCTGAGCGCGATGAAGAACTGGCTGAAACGGAAGACATGGCAAGCAGCGGTCCTAGCGCCGAGGATATCGCCGAGCTGTAGATTACAGTATAAAACAGAAACTAGTATAGCTCTGCCTAGGAAGTTCTAGGCAGAGCTTTTTTGGTTGTGTGTCTCCTCCCCCTCCTCCTACTATAGGCACTAACTAACTAGCTAGGCAGCGGAGGGAGCGAGCGGCATAACGGCTACCGTCGCTACTCGGGTAAGTACCAGTAGCGCTAAAAATAAAATAAGCAGTAGCCTCAATTGAAGCATTGACGTAGCTAGATAGATAATTCCCATTTTTTCCTATGTCGCCAAGAGTAGCTGCAATTGGTAGACCAATTCTCCCGCTGCGCACAAAGTAAAGGGATACAAAAAGCGTGAATGCTATGTAAGGCATAGTACATACAATGTAATGCAAATAGTTTTTGTTAAGTCTTAGTTCTACTTCAGGGACGGGTTCCTCGTTCCCGTCGTCACGGGACTCGGACCCTTATGCTCAGCCGTAGCCTCCGCACACCCTGAAGTAGAACTAATCCTAAACAAACAACACTTCTCCTCAAAAGATACGAGCTAGAATTTGTGCGCAGCGGCTATGCCCACTCGGCTAGCGGGATCCTATTGTATGCAGGAACTCAAGGTTTTTATTGGTCAAACGCTTCAACTACTGAATTTAAAGCATATAGATTTGCCTTATTAAACAATAGTCTCTTATCATCAAATGCTTTTGAGAAGTTTACTGGCCTCTCCCTCCGCTGCCTAGCTAGTTAGTGTCTATAGTAGGAGGAGGAAGAAGAGTAAAGACTTACAACTTAGAAAAAACGTAGTATAATATCTATTATGGAAGTAAACCAAGATACGATTCGGCACCTCGCTGATCTCTCAAATTTTGCGCTCACGACGGAAGAAAGCATCTCTCTGGTCGACGACATTAAAGAAATTGTGAATTATATTTCGAAACTTGACGAGCTGGATACGACAGGAGTCGCGCCAACTTATCAAGTTTTCGAAATGGATAATATCTGGCGCGAAGACGAGATTTTGAACCAAGATGCGACTCCTGATGAGCTTCTTGCATTGACACCAACAGTTGAACGACATCAAATTAAAGTTCCGCAGGTATTATAATATGAAAATAGCAGGAAAAGACCAAAGTGCTGTCGAACTCGTAAAAACGGCGCTCGAAAAGGCTCACGAATACCAAAAAGATTATCATGTTTTCACTTGGATTAACGACGCCGCCTTGAAGCGGGCAGTGGAAATCGACGAAAAAATCGTACGTGGCGAAGAAGTTGGACGATTGGCCGGCGTTCCATATGCCCTGAAAGACAATTTCTTGAGTCGTGACGGCGAGACGACCGCCTCAGCGCATATTCTAGAAGGCTTCAACAGCCCCATTACAGCGACTGCGGTGCAGAAACTTGAAGCAGAAGGGGCAATCATGATCGGACGTACGAACCTCGACGCTTTTGCGCATGGCTCAAGCACCGAAAACAGTTATTATGGGCCGACAAAAAATAGCAAAGATCTCGAACGAGTTGCTGGTGGGTCAAGCGGAGGGAGCGCAGTTGCGGTAGCACTCGGAATTGTGCCGTTCGCGACTGGGACCGACACGGGTGGCAGCATTCGTCAACCTGCTAGTCTAAACGGAGTTTTTGGGTTGAAGCCAACTTATGGCACGATCAGTCGCTACGGTGTCGTTGCAATGGCCTCGAGCACCGATTGTATCGGTTTCTTTACACGTAAAGCTAGCGATTTGGACCTGCTGATGGAAATTTGTGCTGGACAAGATCCAAAAGATCTGACTAGTTTGCCAGATTATTATAAAGGAAGCAGCAACGGATTTGACGACCCAGTGAAAAAGATTGGTATTATTCGTGATTTTGACAACGAAGCCGTCGCCCCCGAGATTCGTCAAGCTTTGCGTGAAAAGGTTGACGAGCTAAAAGCAGCGGGACACGAAATCATCGAGCTTGATATGCCAGCCCTAAAACACGCCTTGGCGGCTTATTACATCATCGTGCCAGCCGAAATCTCGAGTAACTTATCGCGTCATGATGGAATAAGATACGGTTTTCGTAGCGAAGATGCGGGAGATTTGTCAAGAATATACCAAAATACGCGTAGCGAAGGGTTCATGCCAGAGAACAAACGCCGAATTATGATTGGAAATTTCGTGCTCAGCTCTGGATTTTATGATGCATACTATCTGAAAGCAGCAAAAGCACGCACCCTCATTATCAAAGAATACGAGAAAGCTTTCGAACAATGCGATTTTCTCTTGACTCCAGTCGGACCGAGCCCTGCCTTCAAACTCGGCGAAAAAACGCACGACCCCGTCGCGATGTATCTTGAGGACGTTATGTCAGTCCCACTCAATCTTGCTGGCGTACCAGGGATCAGTATTCCAGTCGGAAAGACAGAGGCTGGGTTGGACATCGGATTGCAACTCGTCGGACCTCGGCGTAGTGACCGCGGGTTGATCAGGTTCGCAACACAGATTGCCGGAGAAGTTCAGGTGCGCGAGGATGACAGTTTGGATATTAACTTTGAGAATGGAGAATTATAATGCCACCAATCATTTTTCTAGCTATTGCTATCGTTGCCGTCGGAATTCTGGTTTTGATTGCGATTACTTTAAGCAGTAAACATAGTTATACTTTTGATGTCGAGGAATACCAAACGAAATGGCTGAAAGTCGAAAATGGACTCGTGAAGGCTGACCCTAGGACCTATAATATGGTGGTAATTGAGGCGGATAAATTGCTTGACAAAGCTTTGAACGAAATGGGCACTCCTGGGAAAACTATGGGAGAGCGTATGAAACGAGTGAACGATCGTTTCGAGAAGCCGAACGCCGTCTGGTCTGCCCACAAATTACGCAACCAGATTGCTCATGAACATGGTTTTGAGGCAGAGTATGGTCAGGCTAGTCGCGCGCTCAGCGCTTTCCGCCAAGCTTTAAAAGATTTGGGAGCGATTTAAAATGACGAAATATATCCCAACGGTTGGCATTGAATGCCATGTACAACTCTGCACAAAAACGAAGTTGTTTTCCGAAGTTGATAATGATGCAAGACTAAAAGAACCAAACAGTTGTATTTCTCCAGTCGACTATGCTCTACCAGGTATGTTACCGCGACTGAATAAGGAAGCAGTCCGGCTAGCGGTACGAGCTGGCAAAGCTTTGAATGCTGAAATTAATTTAGAATCAAGGTTCGATCGAAAGCATTATTTCTATCCTGATTTGCCGAAAGGCTACCAGATTACTCAACTATTCCATCCGATTATTGGCGCGGGATACGTCGAGCTACCTAACGGAGAAAAAGTGCGGATTGAGCATGCACACCTCGAAGAAGACGCAGGGAAATTGAGTCACGAAGGGGGGGCGAGCTTAGTTGATCTGAACCGCGCTGGGACACCATTGATCGAAATTGTGTCCATGCCCGATATGCATAGTGCCGAAACTGCACGTATGTATGTGAAGGAGCTCTGGCGTGCAATGACTTATGCAAAAGTAACGTTCGGTGATCTATATAACGGCAATATGCGTTTTGACATCAATGTCAGCATTGCGGAAGAAGGCAGTAGCAAGTTAGGCACAAGAACCGAAGTAAAAAACCTGAACAGCTTCCGCAGTGTCGAAAAGGCCGTCGAGTATGAAGTCAAGAGACAAACGAAATTACTCGAAAAAGGTGAAAAAGTTGTTCAGGAAACGCGTGGTTGGAACGACGCAACCGGAGAAACGACCAGTCAACGCAGCAAAGAAGAGGCCCAAGATTATCGTTATATGCCCGAACCAGACATTCCGCCTGTAAAGTTGAGTCGAGAATTTGTTATGACGGAGTCTCAGGCGGTTGCGACACTGCCGAGCGAACATCGTACCTGGATGCGTGGAATGGTAGCCGATGATGTAACCGAAATCTTGTTGGATTATCAAAGTTTAGTCGAAAAACTAGCAGAAGTGGAAGCGGTAGTAAGTGAAGAAAAAAAGACAAATATTATCAAAAAAGTTGCGAACCTGTTCAGCTCAGTATTACTCGCCGAAGAGAATACGAGCTTATTAAATGATGAACTACCAAGCAAGGAGCAGCTCATAAATTTGGCCGAAATGAACGAAAAGAGCGAGCTATCAAGTACGGGTATGAAAGAAGTCTTTCTAAAGTTCTTTGATCCTGAAATGCATTATAAAACCACTCGGGAAATCGCAAAAGAACTTGGCGTTGTGCAAGAGAATGATCTTAGCGCACTCGAAGCAATTGTCGATAGCGTATTGGCAAAGCCAGAGACAAAAAAAGCTCAAGAAGATTATAAGGCTGGACAAGAAAAAGTCCTCGGATTCCTTGTCGGACAAGTCATGAAGGAATCCCGTGGGAAAGCCAATCCAAGCAGTGTCCAAGAAATTTTGAAGGCGAAGCTGAAGTAGTGAAGTCGATGCCAGTTACTGGCATCAGTGGACGCGAAAATGGTTATGGCTCGGAAACCGTGCAGAATGTACAAGCGTGGTTTGAAAAACATGTTACGCTCGATGGCAAACCATATACCCTGGACCATGACCAAGCCAACGCCGTATTAGCGATGAATTCAAACACCCTTGTCGTTGCACGAGCTGGCTCCGGCAAAACCCGTGTCATTGTCGCGAAAATTGCCTATTTAATCGCTCGGCGAGGGTACTCAACTGAAGAAATCTTAGTCTTCATGTTTAACCGCACCGCAGCCGCTGAAGTCAACCAACGTATCATGAATGTTGAAATCGACGGCGAGAGGCTACTTAAAAAACCGACCAAAATCGCTTCAACTTTCCATAAATTCGCACTCGACACCGTAAAATCTTGCGGAAAACGCCCAGAAATTATCAGCGAAAGACAACGCGAGAGTTATCTCGAAACAGCACTTGAAGAAGCTCTGCGCAAGCTGCATTATCACCCCAGCTCCCGTGAACGCCAAGAATTACATAAAATCACCAGCAGCTTCGTCAACCGCGCCAGTCAAAAATACCCTGGGACAAAGGGGTTCCAAACTTTAACCCAAAAAATCACCGAATATTGCAATATCCATTCCAGCGATCAAGCTTATCATCAGAAAGTCCTCTGGCATAAGATTTCACTTGAAACTTATCGCAATTATTATGGCAATTTGAAAAGCCCCAGCCTTGACTTCAATATACTAATGACACATGCGGCTGAGTTATTAATAAGCGCCGATAAAGCACGAGCTACCTGCTCGTCTGAAATCGTGCGGCATATCCAAAAAGTTCGCTTCATCATGATCGATGAATATCAAGACTTCTCTTATCTCTTTTTTAGTTTAACTCAAGCCATCCGTCAACTGACAAACCATGCCAAACTCTTTGTTGTCGGTGACGATTGGCAAGCCATCAACCGTTTTGCTGGCTCGGACGTCGATTATTTCAGCAATTTCAAGCAATATTTCCCCGAAAATACGAGAATTATCCCGCTCTCCACAAATTATCGCAGCGATCGGCGTATCGTCGAACGTGCTAACCAATTTATGCTAAGAGAATACGATTCCGCAGCTCTCCCCGCCAAAGCTTTTAGCAAGAAACACGGCAAAATCCACACCATTTCGCCCGAAAAAATTCGTTTTCGGGCTGACGATCTCACCGAGGATAGTCTTGGGGATGGCCGCTATCTTGCGCTCACTGGTTCAATTCCCGCCGCAAAGCTACTCAAACTAGTCGCAAGAATCATCCGTCATCATCGTAACTTCGATATCATGCTTCTTCATCGCCATAATTATACCAGCTTCGAAGGTATTAATTTGCTAAAATTCATGTCCATGCTCCAGAAAATTCTTGTCGCCGAACATATCATGAACGTCGACGAATTCAAGGCACAAGTGCGAAGTCTCACTATGCACCGCTCCAAAGGCCTTGAAGCAGATGTTGTGATTCTCCTCGAGCTCGATCAGAAAATTGTCCGCGCCTCGCACCCACACGCCACAATTTTTGAACTGTTCGATGATACCTTAGCTGCCGAAACCGCTGACCAGCAACGCCTACTCTATGTTGCCATGACTCGCGCTCGCCATCACCTCTATCTACTTAGCAACGATAAAAAGCCTCCAATCTAATCTCCCCTCCTCCTACTATAGACACTAACTAGCTAGGCAGCGGAGGGAGTCGCCGTAGAAGCGATTGTTGTTGTTGGACAGATTGACGCCACTAAGGCTGAAGTTGAGGTTGTAAGCGCTGCCGCCGCTAGGGCTAGGAGCTGACGACCAATAGCCGCCATTCTGCCCAGAGAGGCCGAGAGGCCCAGCACTGTAGGAGTTGATCCTCCCGCTGCGCACAAAATTATTAAATATTTGCCAAAACTACACAATATACATAATTAGTATTGACTTTTTATGCAATCTGTGCTACAATGAAGATATAAGCACCTTAAAATGACGTTCAAAGCCAGAGTTTCCATCTACTCTTAATTCGTCGTAGGTTATAAGCCAATTTTTCATAGTGGGCTTATAACCTACGGTGAACCGTAGAGTCTTTTCCCTGAGGAGGATAAACATATGGAAATTTTAGAATTTCGCTCAAAGTGTGACGCGCAGTTGAACACGAAAATCATGCGTATCATCGGTAACCTGACCACGATCCATGAGAAAGTTTTGGTCAACGACTGGCGGGTAATTGTCGAGTTCCAACGTGCAGAGGACGAAGTTCCTTACTACTTGTTGGATGTTGGCAGTGACGGAACTGCTGGTTCTGAAGCTCCCGCAAAGAGAAGCTCGCTTCGGGACAACTTCAGCCGTGCATCTACACTCGACGAAGGTGGCATCCGTGTTCCTTACGATATTTTTGTCACAGAGAGCAAGCCAAACTCAAACACAGTGAGGGAAGCGAAGGGTGAAATCCGGGTTATTTTCGACAGTAGCGCTTGTTGCAACGCCCCATGGCAGAACACATTTTTCGCATTCATCATCATGCGCAAGATCCAGGAAGTTCTGATGGAAAGCTGGCAATATGATCAGATCTCCTTCGACATCAGTGGGCTCGCTAGTGGCTCCGATGCCACGACCATCTTTATTAATGAGTTTATCCCGCTCTTGCGTTGCCCATCGGGAATTTGAGCCTGAACGTTCCAAAAAAATGACATTTTGTCATCGGCGCCCTTATGGGCGCCATTTTCGTGAAAATCCCTACCCAAGCTACAATTTTTATGATAAA
>CARTQV010000014.1 GCA_949070545.1 uncultured Candidatus Saccharibacteria bacterium
ACACTAGTCTCCCCCTCCGCTGCCTAGCTAGTTGGTGTCTATAGTAGGAGGAAGGGAACAGGCAACACGAATCATCTAAAACAAACACAAACCTTTTCAAAAAATAGATTTATATTTGTGCCATAAGATGTTATAATGGAAACATTAGTAACTTATTGGAGTAAATATGTTTTTTCAACTAAAGCTAGCTTTAGTTTCTGACAATGTCAGAAACTATCGACCGATAGAAAAGGGGGACTATGCCAGAACTCATTGACATCCTCGACGAAAACGGCATCAAAACTGGCGCAATTGCCTCACGCGAAGAAATCCATCAGAAAGGCTTATGGCACCGCTGTATCGTCGTTGCAATTTTGAATGACCAAAACGAGATTCTTCTCCAGCAACGTGCCCACAACAAACACAAAAATCCCGACAAGTGGGATATTTCTGCTGCTGGACATATCTCCGCTGGCCAAGACTCTTTATCAGCTGCCGCTCGCGAAATCAACGAAGAAGTTAGCGTCAACCTCGCAAAACGTATCGACATCAGTGACTTTCGGTATATGTTTTGCTATCGCCACGAACAGGTCATCGATGAAAACTATATTGACCGCCAATTCTATGACTTTTTTATCCTTCGTCAACCAGACCTGCACCTTGAAAATATCACCATGCAAACTAGCGAAGTTCAAGCCGTGAAGTTTTGTGCCATGTCCGAGCTACGCACGCTAATTGAAACTGGTGGTATCGTGCAACGCGACGCCGTATATGCTGCCTTAGAAGATTATATTTATAAGATCTAGGAAATATCTATGAAATTATACCTCACTCGCCATGGTCAAACCGATTGGAACCTGGAAATGCGCGCCCAAGGTCGTTGCGACCAGCCCTTGAACGACACTGGACGCAATCAAGCTATCGCTCTACGTGACAAGATTGCAGGACTCGATTTCGATATTTGTTATACGTCACCCCTGAAACGCGCCTCTGAAACAGCCAAAATCGCCGTGAACGGTCGCTCCGAAATTATATACCATGACAGCCTAATTGAACGAAGTTTTGGAGATTTCGAGGGAAAGATAATTAAATCCTGGTCAGAGTTGGTCGACGGCGTGAATATCGACGACCCAGAGCTTACCAAAATTACTGGCGGAGTTGAAACCGTACAAAGTGTTCTCGCGCGCACAAAAACTTTTCTAGATGAGCTGAAAGCAAAACATCCTATCGACGCTAAGATTCTTGTTGTTGGTCACGGCGGCATGTCGAAAGCTTTCGATTGGCTCCTCAGCGAACATGACCCTGATGCTTTTTATGGCAAAACCCATCTCGGAAATTGCGAACTAAAAATGTATGAAATCTAGGTATCACCGATAGATCATTGCACACTCATTCTTTTTATGCTAAAATCAAAATATCATGGCTCTAAGTATCATTTTATTGATCGTCGGTTTTATCCTTTTGATTAAGGGTGCCGATGTTTTTGTTGACGGAGCATCTAGCACGGCCGAAAACTTCAAAATCTCCAAAATGCTCATCGGGCTTACCATCATCGCCTTCGGCACTAGCGCGCCCGAATTTGCCGTCTCCATGTCCGCGCTCGCTTCCGGGAGCACTGATATGGTCCTCGGCAACGTAATCGGGAGTTGTATCCTCAACATTCTTCTCATTCTCGGTCTCGCCGCCGTTATTCGCCCAATCAAAATTACCGACAACACCATCCGCAAGGAACTTCCGCTCTGTCTCTTGATTTCGACACTTCTCGCCGTCTTGTTCCTCGACGTCAGTCTCGGTTCTGGAGCCGAGAATCAAATCACACGCGCTGACGCCATCGTTATTTTGCTCTTTTTCTCAATTTTTCTGTATTACCTCATCACACTCGCAAAGCAGAAGAAGGAAAAGAAGACCAAAGCGAAACCGAAGTTCTCACTCGGAAAATCACTCGTCCTCGTCGCAATTGGACTGTTCGGGATTATTATCGGTAGCAACCTAGTCGTCGAAAGCGCTTCCAGCATCGCCACCAGTATCGGTCTCAGCGAACGTATCATCTCTCTCACAGTGATCGCTTTCGGGACATCATTACCCGAGCTCGTCACTACTATCGTCGCCGCGAAAAAAGGTGAACAAGAACTTGCCGTCGGAAACATCATCGGCAGCAATATCTTCAATATTTGTATCGTCTTAGGGATCCCAGTTGCGTTTTTTGGCACCATCACACCGAGCAGTTTTCAATACATTGACTTGATTATGCTCGTTGCCTCTTCCGCTCTACTTTTTGTATTTTCCGCAACCACAAAACGAATCAATCGTACCGAGGGGATTATGATGTTACTACTTTTTGTCGCCTATTATGGAGTCGTTTTAATAAGTTAATTTTCTAAGTCTCGATTTTCTGTGCTATAATCATAAGTGATATGAGTGGTAGGGTAATGATTGTGGGCACTGGTAACGTTGGCGCAAGCATTGCCTATGCTTTGATCAACCAGCGCACTGCCGTCAGTGAAGTAATTTTGACTGATCTCGACTCCGCTGATGCCGAAGGTGAGGTACTCGACCTCTCAGACGCCCTCGCCGTCGCTCCGAGTTGGCTCAAAATCCACACTGGTGACTATTCCGATGCGAAGAGTTGCGATATTTGCGTCTTGACTGCTGGCGCGAACCAAAAACCCGGTGAAACTCGCGTTGATCTCGTTCAAGAAAATGCCAAAATTATTAAGTCCATCGTCAGCAAAATTATGCAAGCTGGCTTCAACGGCATTTTTCTCGTCGTCTCGAACCCAATGGATGCTTTGACTTATCTAACTTGGCGCTATTCTGGTCTGCCCGAAGAGCGCGTCATCGGAAGCGGCACAGTACTCGATACGGCAAGATTGAAATATCGTATCTCACGCACACTCGGAGTTCACCCGAAATCTGTCCACGCTTACCAACTCGGCGAACACGGCGACAGCGAGTTCACACTCTGGTCGAACGCTAACGTCGGTGGCGAAAAAATCTCCAGTCTCCTCACGAAGCCAGAACGCGAAGAAATCGAAAACTATGTCCGTCATGAAGCTTATAGTATTATTGAAAAAAAAGGCGCAACACATTATGGTATCGGCGCCTGTAGCGTGCAGATCATCAACTGCATCCTAAACGACGAACGTAGAATCTTACCAGTCTCTAGTTTTGACGATTGTCATGGCGTTTATAATGGTTTCCCAGCTGTTGTTGGACGCAGCGGAGTCATTCGACGTACCAATTTAAAACTGTCCGAAGCAGAAGGGGTTAAATTCCAGAAAACTATCAACGCTTTGAAGGCAACTTTAAAACAAGTGGAGGATAAATAATGTTAGGGACAAGAAGGAAACATAGAATATGGCGAAAAGTTTTGTTTATTATTGGAGCTATCCACATAGTAAGCGCTGGAAGTGCTGCTCCAGTATCGGCAGCTAGCAATACCAATGATTTTTATTTTGACAATTTCGTCGCCGATTATTATCTCAGCCGTGACGATGACGGCACTAGTCGTTTGCGTGTCGTCGAGACCTTCACTGCCATTTTTCCTGATTTCGATCAAAATCATGGGATAACCCGTATCATCCCATACACAAACCAAGATGGGAAAAACCTCACTATGAAAAGTGATCAACATCTTGATATAAAAATTACCCATAACGGAATCGCCGAAAAGCCTTACAAAATCGAAAATGGTGATGGTTATTTCTCGGTTTACCTCGGCAATGCAAACGAGTTTGTACACGATATGCAAACTTATACTCTAGAATACGAGTTTGAAAATGTCATAGTTGATTTTTCCGAAGACGGAGCGGCTTGGCAAGAGCTATATTGGGATACGAACGGCAATGACTGGCAACAAAAGTTCGGTCGCTTGACTGCGAGAGTACACCTTGATGGAACGGAAATCATGAATAATGTCGACCCAGATGTATTCTGCTATGTTGGTGAATATGGCGCGAGTGGAACTGAGCGTTGCAACATTTTTCCAAGAGAGGATGGCTTTGAATTTCAAGCTTATAATTTACGCGGCGGAGAAAATCTAACTTTTGACATCAGTTTTGCGCCTGGAACCTTCGCTAGCGTGAAGCCAAAAAATGATTATCGTCTCGTCATAACTTTAGCTATTGAAATCTTATGTGCCGGAGGAATAGTCTTCTACATTGTTATATCATACAAAAAAATCGCTGAAAAACGCAAGTTTTATCAAGGATTGTTCGTAAAGCCAGAATATAACGCTCCAAAAGGCCTATCAAGTGCTGAAATGGCCCAAAATTATCTTCATAATAGCACAATTAGTCGCGGAAAGCTCTTCACTGCCACTATTATGGAGATGGCTACGCAAGGAAAAATCGAAATCTTAAAATCTGAACAGGAAAAACGCTTTGGCGGGAAACGTGATATTTGGAAAATCCGCCTAAAAACGACTATGCTAACCGCCACCGAAAAAGACGTACTTAAGGTTCTCAATAATAGTATCAGCGATCCGAAAGTTGGCGAGGAAATTTCTATTATTAATCATCCGACCACCAGTGCCATGGTCACCGCCAGTCGTGATTTCACTGACCAAATACGTACTAACCTACGCACGGCCGAGCTTCTCGAGGTAACACAGAAAAAACATTTCAAACCAGTCGACGTCATCAGCGGGATCGCTATGGTTTGGCTATTCATCGGATTTTGCGTTATGCTGTTCTTAATTGACGGTGGTCCAAGTTATCATATCCTAGTCGGCGGAGGCCAGCTAATCGCAGTTGACATCTTACTCTGGATCGTGATGTTTGTTACCATGATCATCAGCGCCATTATGCTCGAACCATATTTTACTCACACAAAAAAAGGCCTGGAATATTCACGCTATATGGACGGCCTGAAATTATACATCAAAATGGCCGAAAAAGATCGTATCAAACTTTTACAAAGCACAAAAGGTGCCGATGTGTCACATCAAGGCATCGTTAAAATCTACGAAAAATTACTACCGTACGCCATCATTCTCGGATTCGAGAAAACTTGGTTCGAGGAAATGGGACGCTACTACGAATTCGACGACGTCAAATCGCCAAATTGGTATGCTACTGGCATAACCGCCTTCAATGCTCGCGAATTCTCGCATGCACTCGGCAGCGTTTCGAGCGCCGTCACTCTCAGTACAGCCCATTCCAGTTCTTCTGGATCAAGCTCCAGCCACTCTGGCGGTGGTGGAGGAGGATTCTCCGGCGGAGGGGGTGGAGGCGGAGGTGGCGGTGGTTGGTAAACCACAAGATGAACTAGTCGTTAGAGTATCCTTGTGCTATAATTATTAGCATGTTAGACGTTAATTTTATTCGGAAAAATCAAAGTTTAGTTGAGAAGTCTGCTCATGAAAAAGGTTATGAAGTTGACCTTCCGAAGTTACTTAAAATTGACGACCGCCGAAAAGAGTTATTACAACAAATTGAGTCATTGCGTCGCGAGCGCAATGACATTGCTGCGAAAATGAAAGGCGGGAAGCCTAGTGCAGAGTTAATCGCCACTGGAAAAGATATTAAGGAGAAAATCGCCAGACTGGAACCAGAACTGGACACGGTACAGAGCAAGCTTTCAGGGTTACTGAAAAAAGTCCCAAACATTATCTTCGACGACGTGCCACTTGGCGGAGAAGAATGTAGCGTCGAAGTGAGAAATTGGGGCGAGAAAAAATCAGAAGGAGTTGATCATCTCGACTACGCGACCGAGCGTGGCTGGTTGGATTTTGAACGCGGCGCCAAAGTTGCTGGCGCAAAGTTCTATTATCTGAGAGATGGGCTAGCCCTGCTCGAAAATGCTTTGTTGCAATTTGGTCTAAAGAAAGTCTTGGAACATGGTTTTCATTATATGACCGTCCCCGACATGGTCTCCAGCAAAATTCTTGAAGGTTGTGGTTTTAATCCACGTAGCAGTGCTCAGAGTGATGAATATTTCATCGAAGGCGAAGATCTCGCCATGATCGCAACTGCCGAAATGCCGCTAACTGGCTTTCATATGGATGAAATTATTGACGAAAAAGATTTACCGCTTTGTTACGCCGGATATAGTGCATGCTTCCGCAAAGAAGCTGGTACCTATGGCAAACATACACGTGGCCTGTTCCGCGTCCATCAATTCAACAAGCTCGAAATGTATGTTTTCTGTCTACCCGAAAAATCGAAAGAAATGCACGAAAAAATCCTCAAAATCGAAGAAGAGATTTGGCAAGAGCTAGGAATACCCTATCGCGTAATTAATATTGCCGCTGGTGACCTAGGCTCTCCTGCTGCAAAAAAGTATGATATTGAATACTGGAGTCCAGTCGATCAAAAATATCGTGAAATCACCAGTTGTTCGAACTGCACCGACTTCCAAGCTCGCAGCTTGAATATTCGTGTGCGAAGAAAAAGTGGCGAAATCGAAGTCTTACATACATTGAATGGAACCGCAATTTCTCTCGCCCGAACAATGGTAGCCGTACTTGAAAATTATGCAAAAAAAGACGGAAAACTAGAAGTTCCGAAAGCCTTGCGAGAGTTTTTAAACGGAGCGACTGAACTCTAAATGGTGTCTGGCACGAAGAAAAAACGTTTCCACTTTCGCTCTGTTGTTAGCCTTGCCAATCGCAAGTTACCTGTACGTTTCGCCGCGATCGTGCTTTCTGGGTCAACACTGATTTCTGCTCTGCTCGGGATTTTTCGCGACCGCCTGTTGAATTCTTATTATCTCGACACCTATCCAACTGGCATTGATGCCTACACTGCCGCGTTTACAATTCCTGATTTTTTGTTCTTCCTACTTACTTCTGGTGCTCTGGCCGTCAGTTTTATTCCAGTCTTTAACCAACGTCTCAGCACCGGCAACAAAAAATCTGCTTGGGAACTCAGTTCTAGCATTTTGAATCTAATGGCTTTATTGACGTTGGTGGCCTCGATTTTAATTATTATTTTCGCTGATCCGCTCGTCCGTTATGTCGTCGGCCCAGGCCTCGATGAATCAGGCATGATTCTTGCAATCAACATGATGCGTGTAATCGCCATCAACCCATTCTTGTTCAGCATTTCGACCATTCTATCCAGCATTCAACAAGCCCTCGGACGTTTCATTCTCTATGCGCTTGCCCCCGCACTCTACAATGTCGGAATCCTGATTGGGATTGGTTGGTTTACAAACGGAATTAATCTTTTTGGTTGGCAAGTTTTCGAAGGTGGCATCATGGGAGTTGCGCTTGGCGTAGTGTTTGGCGCAGTTTTACAAGTCATTGTTAGCTTAATCGGACTATTTGGCCTTGGCTTTGATTACGAATTTCGCATCAATTGGAAAAACCAAGGTTTTCGATCTATTCTTAAACTACTACCAGCGCGGAGCCTCGACCAAGGTATGGATTATATTAACACCATCGTTACAACAAATTTGTCCTCACGCATGGGAGCAGGGGCCTTGAGATCTTATAACCAAGCCTTCAGCCTTGCCCAAATGCCCGTCAACTTAATTGGGGTCGCAATTTCTACGGCGTTCTTCCCGCAGCTCACCAACGAAATCGCCGCCGGAAAAGAAGCCAAGTTTCAAAAAACCTTCCGCACTGCACTCAGCACTATCCTCTGGATTGCACTGCCCGTTGGAGTCATCGCCTTTTTCGCCCGCGGCTATGTCGTCAGCTTCATCAAAAACGGTGGCGATCCACTCATTTCTTCCATTCTCGCTGCGCTCGTTCTATCAATTTTTGCCAACTCAATCTTCCATATCGCTTCGCGTGGCTTCTACGCTCACCAAGACACCAAGACCCCTTTCATCGTCTCCGTAGTTTGCATCAGCTTCACGATTTTAATGGCAATTACCTTTTCAATCATCGGCCTCGGCGTCGACGGCCTTGGCTGGGCACAGTCTATTGGCGCTAGCATCGAAGTTGTTGCCCTACTTTCCATCCTGCAAAAACGCTCAAAAGGCAAGCTACTCGACAAAGATTTCTGGCATAACACTATTCGCACAATTTTCGCCACCGTCATCACCGGTTGTGTGGCATATTCCTTGACAAAATTCTTCCCATTCATGTCTACCGACGATTCCATTTTCATGGTCTTCCCGAAATTCTGCGTTATTGTAATTGGGTCACTCCTGACTTATCTTTTAGCTGGCTATTTCCTTGATCTCGAACAAATCAAACCGATTTTCGAGAAGCTTAAGCGTTCATTCACGAAATAACTATGCTATAATCAACTTATGGATATTTTTCAAGCAATACTACTCGGTTTTGTACAGGGAATTACAGAGTTCATTCCCGTCTCCTCTTCGGGCCACCTCGAGCTCATCCAGCACATCTTTAATTTTCCGTCCGAAAACTTTCACTATTTTCTTGAGTTCATCAACCTCGGAACTTTGCTCGCACTCTTAATTTACTTCCGCAAGCGTATCTGGACAATCCTTCAAGATATTTTTTCAGAACGCAATTATCGCCTCGCAATCAACCTCGTCATCACGACGATACCTGCCGGCGTCATTGGCTTATTGCTCGCAGGGATGATTGAAGAGAACGATTTTTTCAGCTCACTCATCACGGTTAGTGTCGCCATGGGAATAATCGGTATTTTAATGTTGGTCATTGACCGTTTGCCCCATCTCTCGAACCTGAAAGACGAGAATCATTTAACACCAACGCGGGCGTTAGTAATTGGCCTGTCGCAAGTCATTGCATTAATCCCTGGAGCCTCCCGCTCTGGAACAACAATTCTCGCTGGACGCATCGTCGGTCTGGATTCGAAATCAGCCGCTGAGTATTCCTTTCTCGCCTCGATTCCAATCATGTGCGGCGTTTGTCTGAAGTTATTTACGAGCGAGACGGGCAGAGTATATTTCGGCGAAAATCTCGGGATGTTATTACTATCGAATTTGATTGCTTTCGTCGTGGGATTGGTAGCATTGAAGTTCTTACTACGTTTCTTGAAAAAACCTGGTGCTCTACAAAGTTTCGGGCGTTATCGCATCACGTTAGCTTGTATCGTAATTGGTGTAGTGTTAATCTTGAGCGTATAACATGACAAAACTCTCACTTATCATTGGTGAAATTTATAGCAAGTATCTCCCCTTAGCCGAGAAAGCTAGCATACGTCTTGATCTCGATATAGCTGACCCAACCGAAGAAACGGGCGAAGATGAGAATTTGAAAGCTGAACTCGACAAGCAATTGAAAGCGGCTCTGAAACGCACTCCAAATGGCGAAATTAAGATTGCTGCAGATAAAAACAAAATAGTGATTCAAGATAGCGGAACAACTTTGTCTCCAACTGCTTGCACTTTGCTGTCGCGCGGGCGTGTTTCGGCGAAATCACGCGTCGGATTTGGAACTACGGTAAAAATCGACCTCGAACCAAAATCTTCACCAAAATCCAAAAAACCTCTTCCTTTTTAAAGCCCTTATGCTATAATAAAAGCATCATGGGAGGTATCAAAAGGTTTAACCCGTTCTATCGCATAGCTTTGCATCGTTTGAGCCGCAGCGACAAACTCGAAGGGAGCCAAGGATTGTCTCTGCAGGCCCATACTCATGTAAAACACAGTTTCGCGAGTTTATCGAAACAAGTCATTTGGCTTACAATCGTCGGTGGACTGTCGTTCTTGGCTCCAATCTACGCCCATATGAGTGTAGAAAAAGTCTCATCTATCGAAGCTTTAAGCTACCCCACGCTCAGTATTACGAATATCAACCTCGAGACTCCTGTTGCCGGACTCGAGATGATTGACCGCAAGCTCACACCTCCAGAAACTATTGCTGGATCTTATAGCCAAAACGAAAACAAAACTTTAATTATCGGTCATTCTTCGACTGTGTTTAAGAAATTAGAACAAGTTCGGCTAGGGAACGAAATCAAATATGGCGATAAAACTTATATTGTAACAAATACCGTAACCCTTGAAAAAAGTCAGGTTGACATGAGCTCAGTGCTTGCTACTAGTGAATCAAATACACTTGTCCTGATGACTTGCGCTGGCGACCCACTCCCAGACCAAGATGCAACGCACCGTCTACTCATCACTGCCCAAGAAAAAATTACGCCATAGTCTCCAGTCCTGCATGGTGCTATAATAGAAACATATGCAACGCCTGATTAGTAAGAATTGGCTTCGTTTGAGTTTAATTTTTGTGACCTCTTTTGGTGTTAGCCTCGGCGCCGCGAGCATCGTTCGAATTCTTGTCTTCCCGCCCCAAGCTGTCAGCGCTGAACCTGAGCCCGAAGTGGCAGCAACGGAAACTGCAGAAGAACCAATCGTCGCCGAAGTTCCAAAGTTTATTAGCCTACAGGAGTCCGTAGAGACGTGGGCAATCGAGTTAGATTCCACCGCTAGCATCGGCGTAAAAATCTATGATCTTGATAATAACCAGCCCGCCGCAGAGTATCGTTCTAGCGAAGTTCTTTCGAGCGTTGCTTTAACAGAATTGATGACCGACTATCTCAAGGCAAGAAGTAGCATAACGGAAGGAACTGAACAACTAATCGAACAACTTGGACTACCAAACACTTCTTCTGACGGGGCTTATACAAATGCGAACGACGCCTATATTTTTTTACAATTCCTTTGGGAGCATAGCGAACTGACTCAAGCGAGTTGGGACGAGTTACAAGATAATCTCTTAGGGCAGTTGATATCAGAAAATGGAGAAGATCTAAGACAAGGCTTTGCGCGCGGGATCACAAACGCGAAAGTTTATACGAAAACTAGCACAGAACTACTAAACAATGCCTCGCCTATTTATAGCAGTATTGGATTTTTTGAGATGGTCGCCGATAATCGACACTATGCTCTGGTTTTGTTGGGAAATCTAACCGACGAGGATGCTGAGAATCTCGGAGCAATCATTGAGCGAGAGTTAATGTGAAACGTTTTTTAAAACTAAAGAAATATCGCTCGCGCCGTATTCTAGCACTCGTCATCATCGTCAGTGGAGTAACTGGTGCTGTCATAGCAAATCCATCTAGCTATGAGAAGGTTGTGCAAGCCGATCAAGAAAACGAAGTTGTCGATGGGAAAGTGTCTGCAAAAAGTGTCTTGGAGAAATTAGAGATCAAAGGGCGTGCTCCAAAAACTGGTTATAGTCGCGAAGAGTTTTATTCTGGTTGGCCCAAAATCGACGGCTGCAATCTGCGCCAAATCATCTTAAAGCGTGAACTCGGCGACAGCGCAAAACTTGCTGACGACAATTGTACGGTACTTTCAGGTGAGTTTGACGAACCTTACACTGGCTCGCACATGATTTTTTATGAAAAAAGCGACCTTTCGAATGGTCTCCAAATCGACCACGTCGTCGCCCTGTCAGACGCTTGGCAAAAAGGCGCACAGTATTTGCCCAAAGAAGTACGTTATGAAATTGCAACTGACCCACTAAACTTGCTCGCCGTCGACGCAAAGACCAACCAAGGCAAATCTGACGGTGACGCTGCAACTTGGCTTCCACCCAACAAATCTTTTCGTTGTCAATACGTCGCACGTCAAATCTCCGTGAAGCACAAATACAGCCTCTGGGTCACCCAGGCCGAGCATGATGCCATCATGAAAGTTCTCGACACTTGCCCGAATGAACCAGCGGTAGGAATTGACGTGTAAGCTAAGCAGAAAGGGGCAACTATGAAATTAGAAATTGAAGCAACATTTGTAGACGTTGATAAGAAACAACTCCGCAAACAACTAAAACACCTCGGAGCTAAGCTCGTTCAACCAGAAATCTTAATGCGCAGAGTTGTGTTTGACACTGGTAAGAACAGTTTTGCACGTGTGCGCGACGAAGGAAAGCATACTATCTTCACTTATAAGAAACATCACGATAATACCCTAACTGGTACCGAAGAAATCAATGTTAAAGTCAACAACTATGAAGACATCATCGCCATTCTCAAATCTTGTGGTCTCAAAGTCAAAGCCGAGCAAGAGACCTACCGCGAATCTTGGCAACTTGACGACGCTGAAATCGACATCGATACCTGGCCATGGTTGCCTAGCTATGTAGAAATCGAAGGGCCTACTGTTGATACAGTGAAACAAACAGCCTCCAAACTAGGTTTCGATATGAAACATAGTGTTATCGGCTCAGTCGACGAAGTTTACAAACTATATTATGATGTGTCGAATGACGATATTAATTTCGGGCTAGCGGAAATCAAGTTTACCAACGCACCTGATTGGTTAGCAGCTCGATTACGTAGAGAACCACTTGCCCCAGCTAGAATCAAAGCGCAACCAATAATCAACTCCGCGAAAGATTAACTTCGCTTTCTCCATGTTTAATCTTTGTCCATGTGACATTCTTTTTCAACAAAGCCCTCAAAGCGCAAGGAACATAAGTTGTAAGGTATAATGGATTCAACAATATAACTTTTATTTTCATTACACGTGACAAGTCTAATTTTTCACTTTTCAACATCCCTACTGTCATCAAAGCCAGCACTATATAAACAAATCCGAGAGATCCACCAACAACTACGACCGCCAGCACTGCATTCCCGCTCGCAATAAGCCATCCCACCGCATCTAGCACCAAAAGCGTTAGTCCCAAAATCGCTAAAATCACCGGCTTCACTCCAACCCGCTCCTTCACGAGGCTACCATAGTTCCTTGCTGCCTTAGTCTTCTTGCGCATTTTCGAGATATAGTGCTTACGCGCCGAAAAATAACCCTTGATCCAGCGCACACGTTGTGCCACGGTTTGCCGATATTTCACAGGCTGTTCATCATAAAATACCGCCGTCTCGTCATAATAAGTCGAAAAACCATGTAGCGTTGCATAAAGCGATAATTCATAATCTTCAGTCAAACTATGAAATGGCCAACCGCCCCACTCCCGCACCAATTCACCTCGCACATAAAAACCTGTTCCCGAAAAAATCATATTCGCCTGGTCACGCAACCTCTGACGATTACCAATTCCATTAATCATCGCGAATGTCAAACTCGAAGCTGCCGCCACTACATTAATATTCCCATTTTTTGCGTTCCGATAACCAGTCGCAATCTGATAACCTTTCTCATAATTTAGTAACATTCGTTCAATAAAATCATTTTCCATCGTATTATCTGCATCAAACACGAAATAAAGGCCATAATCCCTTCGCACCAAAATGTCAGCCACTGCATCGTCTAGAGCATAACCTTTGCGCTGTTTACTCAAATCCCGCCGCAAAATCACCGTCGCCCCATACTTTGCACAAATTCCCACCGTCGGGTCATCACGCCGCTCCACCACAACATAAACATCTCGCATATCAATTGCATGTGTCTGTTGTAACAAACTTTCGAGTAACTCCCCAATCACTGCGCTTTCATCTCGCGCTGCCACCAAAATCGCAATACTCGGATTCTCCTCTCCAGGAATCAACTCTAAGATATTTCGTTTCCGAGTCCACCTCGACCACAGAAACATCCCCATCGCAGAAATCAAACAAACCACCCCAACGATTGCCATTATTCTTGCTCCACCTTCCGCATATTCGGAAAATACTTCTCTAAATACGCATCAGTATAATGCTGATCATAAAAACGCCCAACCGGCGTCCAGGCTGGCATATTATAATGACGAAGCGTTTGCCTGATTAGCGCCGTCCACGACACTGACATGTCAAAAATCATGAAAACCAATAGTCCCCAAAACATCACCTCGCCAATATGCTGCGGGATCCCCTCAATAATCTTTGAGATCCATGGATACACGACCTTCACAAACACAACCCCCATCAATCCCCAAACCACCATAAATGGAAGCGTTGTACGACCATTGATATTCAGCAACTCGTGGCTATAGTCCCAAGAAACCGTCCTAAGAAACATCTCCTGCAAAAAGCTGATCGCATATTCTACTCCACCTCCAAGCAAAGCTGCATACAGGAATACTTTCCAAGTCGGGTATTTCTTCCGACAAAGCAGCAAACACATTGCTACCGCCCCGAAACCATACACAACGTTAAATGGCCCATAAATCACTCCACGGTGCAACATCCAGATCCCATCACCCGTCTCCAGCCAAGTCTTCAGAAAAATCAAAAAATCTTCATAAATCGCCCCTATCACTGAACCGATCAGAAAAACAAAGAACAACTTCTTAAAATGCATACCCTCTGCAAACCGCACCGCCTTCACACTACTTTTTGCTATCTTAGCCATTGTTTTTGTTGTCATAATCTTTATTATACTATGTTATAATAAAGAATTGAAGACAGGAGGAAACATGGAAATCAAGAATCTCTTACAAGACAAAGTCGCCGTAGTAACTGGCGGGACACGTGGAATTGGCTATGCAATCGTCGAAAAATTCCTCGAGCAAGGTGCAAAGGTTATTCTTTTCGGCTCGAGACTAGAAACGGCCGATGAAGCCGTGAAGAAGCTGCAAAAAAAGAACCCTGATTATATTGTCAAAGGCCTCGCACCGCGGATTTTCAGCTGCGACAGCGTCGATAAGACTTTTGCTGACATTGTGAAAGAATTCGGCAAAATCGACATTCTCGTCAACAACGCCGGTATTTCCGCTCGCGAACCAATCGACGACTACAAAGAAACCGACTTCGACAAAATCATGAACCTCAATGTAAAAGCCGTCTTTGCTTGCTCGCGCGCCGCCATACCCTATATGAAAAAACAAGGCGCCGGCTGCATTATCAATACTAGTTCTATGGTTAGCCTCTATGGTCAAGCTAGCGGCTGTGGTTATCCCGCCTCGAAATTTGCCGTCAATGGATTGACGAAGTCGCTCGCTCGAGAGCTCGGAAAGGACAATATCCGCGTCAATGCCGTCGCGCCTGGCGTTACAAAAACCGACATGGTCGCCGCATTGCCAGACGACATGGTCGCACGAGTAGCCGCCGGTATCCCTCTCGGCCGTGTCGCTGAACCCGCAGAAGTCGCGAATGTTTTTCTGTTTCT
>CARTQV010000015.1 GCA_949070545.1 uncultured Candidatus Saccharibacteria bacterium
GAAATTGTCTGGGGCGCCACTTTTGCATATGGCAGCCATGCGTGATGCGCGCGAGCGTGGGATCAAACGCTACAACCTTTGGGGTATTGTCGAGGAAGACGAAACTTGGCACCGGTTTTATGGTGTTTCCCAGTTTAAGCGTGGTTTCGGCGTCGAGGAATTGAAATACGTCCCTGCGCATGATCTGGTTTTGCACTCTGGAAAATACGCCGTAACAAAGTTGATTGAAGATCTGCGTAGGAAAAAACGCCACGTTTAGCCAGTAGCGTGTTATAATAAGAAAAATAGGAGGTTTTTATGGCTCATATCAAACGTAAATATATCGATAGCCACTGGCTGGTATTCGTTTTCCAAGGAGCAATCGCCCTACTGTTCGGTTGTCTGACTTTGTTCACGGCTGATCGTAGCCCGAGCGAACTTGTTCCAGTGATTGGGATATTTTTGCTGGCGCTTGCGATTGTCGAGTTTGCTAACTCAGTTTATCGTAGCTATAACCGTCATGGCTGGGTAGTCTCAACCTTGGTTGCGGCATTTGACGCACTTTTCGGAATCTTGTTATTATTCATGACGAACGAAACTATGACTTGGCATCTTGTCATGATTGCGGGCTATACTTTGCTACGTGGTATTTTCGAACTCGTGATTTCTGTGCGTACGACCGTCGACCCGACTGATCGGTTTATCTGGGGTCTCTGCGGGTTGTGCGGGATTGTGTTTGGAATTGTGATTTTTAATTCTGGTCACCTCGCAAATGTTGACTTTTTGCGCTTTTTTGGCGCCTATATGATGATCCTTGGCGTTTCGAGCTTGATTTATAGTGCGCACAACCGCGAGCAACAACGTGAAGATAAAATTGCTCGTTCTGAAGCAGCGCGTATGCGTGCCAAAACCAATAAAAAGTCAGACTAATCTGTGATATAATGAAGCCCTAAGGAGACACTATGAAATATCGTAAACCCACTAAAGCAATTATCACGGACGCTGGTTGCGCTAGTCGCTTTCTGCCTATCACGAAAACCGTTCCGAAGGCGATGCTGCCGATTGGTCCGAAGCCAATCATGCAACTTGTAGTTGAGGAATGCGCAAATGCTGGCATTGAAGAGATTATTATCGTCGCAACTGCTGAGGGCAAAGCAGTCTATGAAGATTATTTTGCAAATGCTGCTGTAAAGATTAAGAAACAATTACATAGCCAAGGCAAGGATAAACGTTATGAACCGATTGCCGAGTTGATGAACTTACCAAAAATTGTCGTGATCGAACAAGACCCAGCTTATCCTTATGGCAACGGTTCGCCGATTGCTTCAGCGCGTCGATTCATCGATGATGACGAGGCTTTCGTGGTGGTCTACTCCGACGATGTCGTCTTTGGTGCTTCTGATGTGAAAACTTTGATTGATGCCTATGGTGAACATCCTGATGCGCAAGCAATCATCATTGCTCAGGAGATGCCACGCGAGGTTTTGAATAAATACGGGATTATTCGCCTTGCGGACGAAGAGAAAATGACTTTGCATGATATTGTTGAAAAACCGAATATTGAAGACGCTCCGTCGAATTTGACTAGTTATGGACGCTATCTATTGACGCCTGATGTGTTCAAATATCTTGATCCTCGTAATACCGGTCTCGACAATGAGCTTTGGACGGTAGATGCAATCACTCGCATGACCGAAGATGGCGAGGTAATTGTCGAGAGAACGAAGGGGAAATGGCTGACCACTGGTGATCCAAAAAATTATTTCATGGCGCTGTTGGAATATGTCATGGATTATGAGGATTACGCTAAAGGCGTTAAGAAATTTATAGAGGAGCGCTTATGAATATTGCAGAATGGATTTTAGTAATCATGCTTTCGGTTACTTTGTTTATTTTCTTAGTGACTGGGATTGTTTTGTTGGTGAAGTTGATTCGCCTTGCGAAAGAAGCCGAACGAATTGTCCTGACTGGGCAGGGAATTGCCGCGAAAGCTGACGATATCGTTGACAATGTTAAGGGGATGACGTCAGTTGGCGGAATCGTGAAGACATTTGCAAATCGAGTCGTTGAGAAGCAGGAACGTCGTTATGCGGCAGAGGACGCCGCCGAAGCTGCCGAGGAAGAAGCGATTGCTCAAGCGGCTATTGCTGAAGCGAAGACTGGAAAGGCAAGACGCAGGAGTACTGGAAAGACTGAAACAGGTGCGAAAAAGGTTGCGAAAAAATAAACGGTAACTATGACGGAGGTAACCAAAGATTCAGAACCCTTAAAACCGAGTGATTTTGTACATTTACACAATCACACTCACTATTCCTTGCTCGACGGTCTGACGAAAATCCCCGAGTTAGTTGATTTTGTGAAGAGCCAGGGTATGGAGGCGGTGGCGGTGACTGACCATGGAACGATGAGTGGTCTAGTCGAGCTTTACAAAACATGTCATGACAATGGAATTAAACCCGTTCTTGGTCTCGAGGCCTACGTCGCAGCGCGTCGCATGGAAGATCATGATCCTGCGCATGACAAACAGCGTTTCCATATTACGCTCCTTGCGATGAACAACAAAGGTTTCGAAAATCTCTGTCATCTTATGTCTGAAGCTGAAATCCACGGACGTTATTATAAGCCGCGTATCGATCATGCGATTATGGAGAAATTTAATGAGGGGATTATCTGTCTCTCAGGTTGTGCAGGTTCGGAAATCTCCGAGGCCATTCGCGCGCACGACGAAAAACGCACAAAAGAGTTAGTGGATTGGTATTCAAAAGTATATGATGGACGTTTTTATCTTGAGATGCAAGACCACGGCCACCCTGATTCGCCAACCCACTGGGATGCTCAGAACGAAATCAATCAAAAGCTCCAAGCAATTTCAAAAGAGACTGGCTTGCCACTCACGGTGACTTGCGACGCGCACTATCTGAAGCACGAGCAGCAAGACACGCATGAAGTTTTGCTTTGTGTTGGTACGGCGTCGAACTTATCGAATCCAAATCGCATGACATTGAAAGATTTCGAGCTTCATGTGATTCCTCCGCAGGAAATTATCGATCGATGGGGCAAAGATTTCCCCGAAGCTGTGCGAAATACGCGGAGGATTGCCGACCGCTGCGATGTCGACTTGCAGCTTGGACGGATCTTAATCCCAAAGTTTCCCGTTCCAGAAGGTGAAGACGAAAAATCTTATCTTGATAAGCTAGTTTTTCAGGGGTTGGTCTATCGTTATGCTGGGAAGAAACTCGAAGACACAGTCGACTTTAGCGTTGAAGAGTGCCGTAAAATGCTGGAAAAAGTTGACGCCAGCGACGAGCGCAAAGAAGAAAAGATGAAGATTTTGCCGCGGATTGATTATGAACTCAGCGTGGTCGATAAAATGGGGTATAACGGTTATTTCTTGATCGTGCAAGATTTCATCAACTGGGGGAAGAGCCAGCGCATCGTTTTCGGACCCGGGCGTGGCAGTGCAGCCGGAAGTATTTTGGCATATGCTCTTCGAATTACGGAGCTTGATCCATTGAGATATGATTTACTCTTTGAGCGATTTTTGAATCCAGATCGTATTTCGATGCCAGATATTGATACTGATATCCAAGACACGCGGCGCGACGAGGTGATTGAATATTGTACCGAAAAATATGGTGCCGACCGTGTTTCAAACATCGCAACTTTCGGTAAGATGATGGCAAAAAACGCCGTGCGCGATGTTGCACGCGTACTTGAAGTGCCGTATGCTGAAGCCGACCGTTTGGCAAAAATCGTACCCGATCCAGTCCAAGGTCACCACGTTCACCTTGCCGATGCGATTCACGATGTCACCGATTTGAAGCATGAATACGAGACTAATCCGGTCTCGCGCGAAGTGCTTGACTTCGCCAGCCAACTCGAAGGAACTGTGCGCAACCATGGCGTTCATGCCTGTGGTGTCGTGATCGCACCAGACGCACTTCAGAAATTCTTGCCTCTTGAAGTTAGTGCGAAAGGTCCGATCGCAACGCAGTTCCCGATGACCCAAGTCGAAGAGCTTGGGCTCCTGAAAATGGACTTTTTGGGGTTGAGCAACCTAAGCGTAATTAATAATGCACTCAGAATGATTCGGAAAGTTTATCAAGACGATATTGATCTCGTGCATATTCCGCTTGATGATCCACAGACTTTTGAGCTATTGCAGCGTGCGGAAACGACAGGTGTTTTCCAGCTTGAATCGGCGGGCATGAAACGTTATCTGAGAGACCTAAAAGCCAGTCGTTTCGAAGATATCATCGCTATGGTGGCGTTATACCGTCCTGGTCCGATGCAGTTCATCGAGAGTTTTATTCGTCGTAAGCATGGTGAAGAACCAATTACTTATTTGCATCCGGGGCTTGAAAACGCCCTGAAAGACACTTACGGTATCATGATTTATCAAGAGCAGTTCATGAATATCTCGCGTGAATGGTGCGGGTTTACGGGTGGTCAGGCGGATACGTTGAGGAAAGCTGTAGGGAAGAAAAAGGTCGACTTGATGAACAAAGTGAAACCTGAGTTTATCGAAGGTGCCATCAAAGTCGGCGGCGCGACGAAAGAGATCGCCGAGCAATTTTGGGATCAGTTGCTTGAGTTTGCGAACTACTGTTTCAACAAGAGCCATGCTGCGTGCTATGGTCTTGTAGCGTATTGGACGGCATATTTGAAAGCACATTACCCCGACGCTTTTATGGCAGCGTTGATGACTGCCGACATGCGTTGGACCGATCGTCTCGCGATTGAAATTACTGAGTGTAAACGCATGGGTCTGAAAGTGCTCGGCCCAGACATCAATCAGTCATACGGTGATTTTGGTATTGTCGGCGGTGAAGGGACAATTCGCTTCGGGCTGTCTGGGATTAAGAATATGGGCAAGGCGTTAGTAGAGGAGTTCGTGATTCCTGAGCGCGATAAAAACGGTCCATTTAAGAGTGTTTGTGATTTTGCAACGCGCGTAAATTCAAGCAAGTTCAACAAAAAATCCTGGGAAGCTGCAATCAAGACTGGCGCGTTCGATAGTTTTGCTGATCGCAGTGATTTATTATTCAATCTTGAGGCGATTCAAGCTTATGGCGCAAAGCGTCAGAAAGATGCGGCCAGTGGTCAGACGGATCTGTTTGGTGCCTTGGGTGATGCTGGTGCGATTCCGGAGCCCGAAATCAAGCCCGCACCGATGAAAGAACCCGAAAAAGAACGTTTGGGCTGGGAGCGCGATTTAATGGGATTGTATATTTCAAGCCATCCATTAGATAGGTATGAGACGTATTTTGAAGAACAGACGCATGGATACGATAACGTAACTGCCGAGAATGACGAAAAGCAACTCGTCATCGGTGGGTTGATTAGTGGTGTGCGCACAATCATGACAAAGAGCGGGACGCGTATGGCTTTTGTGAAGCTCGAGAACAAGACTAGCGAACAAGAAGTGATCGTCTTTCCGAATTTGTATGAAGAAGTCGGAGCACGGCTCGAGCAGGATAATGTCGTAAAAGTCACAGGGCGCGTAAGTGCGACGGACAAAAATGGCAACAAAACAAATGAGGTGAAAATTATCGCTGACACGGTTGAAGTGGTGCCAGACGAGGTGCTCGAAGGGTATCAGCCGACTGGGCAAAAGCTGCCAGTTCCGAAGACTGCTGCTCCGAGGCGCAGAAGTCGTGCCAGTAGCGTGAGCAGAGGCGGAGCTAGAGGAGGAGCAGCGCAAACTGAAGATGCTGCGCGTCGAGTGGTTACGCCTCCACGCGACAGAAGGCGTGAGAAGCTTTATGTTTTAATTGAGGATGTGAATGACGCCGGGAAACTGAGCGCCGTGAGAAAACTTTGCGAGAACAATCCTGGCGTGCAAGAGATTATCATGGTCCTAAAGGATGAGTCGGGAAAGCGCCCACTGAGATTACCATTCCGAGTGGAAGTGAATGATGAGTTGATGAAGCCTTTGACTGAGTTGCTTGGCGAAGAGTGTGTGAAAGTACAGTGATGATGTAGCAGTGGTAGAACGAGCTAAAAACCATTAAAAGTATTGACTTTTTGGACAATGTGTGCTATTATGAAAGTATAACCATATTTCAATATGTGTTAGAACATTGGAAATTTGGTAGATAATGGAACTATTACTGCTATTTATTTTAAAAAGGGGGAATTAAAATGAAAAAATTAGTTATAGTAAGTTCAGTAGTTATTATGTTATGTATCGGAGGTTGCATACTCAACGTCCACAATATCATTGGCGCAATAAAGATAATGTCGCGCATAGAGATACAAGACACAGACCAGTATTTTTATGAGGTTGACGACGAAGGCTTTTTCTGGTCGAACAAAGAAAGCCATAGACAGATCGACGGCACGTCGGGATACAGCGTAAAAACATGGCTTAATCTTGGGTCTTCAGGCACGAAAGGAAACTTCTTGTCTTTTGGCAGGCCTTTCGCTTCGGAACAGAAGATACATGTGGTGACGCAAATCACGAACCTTGCGTGCGAAGATAACCTTGATATTAAAGCAGGTTTGATAACGAGCCTGGACAATGCCAATATTGTTCCGGGATCTTACAAAATTAATGGTATCACCAAGGCATTGGAAACAAGAAGGGTTAAAGGTTCTCAAACCGAGCGGAGTGTGGTAGCCACAGCGACCAAAGGTAGGCCGGTCACCATTGAGTGTGATTTGGTAATAAAGCCCTCTAGGGCTGAAGATTACTTTATCGGTGTAGTGAGCGATCTGGAAATTGGCAATGACCAGATCCAGATAGGGACCCCGATATTTTATGCTGATCTCACTAAAACATTGTTGCTGACAATCGGCTCAATCGTGAGCACTATATTTCTGGTAATTGTAGCGTGGCGTATTTCACGGATAGTGGCAAAATGTTTTCTTTCTATCAAATCTTGCAGTCAGCCCTCAGAATAGGTCTTCAGGGTCAACTGCAACAAAAAGGCGTAGTCTACCTACGCCTTTTTTATCCCCTAACGTCTTTATGCCATTCTTTTCGGATCAAATTTCAAATCCGGCTCGTCTTCTGCGATCCTCATCAATTCGTTGTATTTACAAATCCGTTCCGAACGCGACAGCGACCCAGTCTTGATTTGCCCAGTTCCAAGACCAACTGCAAGGTGCGCAATGCTCGTGTCTTCCGTTTCGCCTGAGCGGTGTGACATCACTGTGCGATAACCAGCTTTCTTTGCCATCAGTACCGCCGCAATAGTTTCGCTCACGCTGCCGATTTGGTTTGGTTTAATCAAAATTGCATTTCCGGCCTTTTCTTTAATGCCACGTTCAAGCAATTTTGTATTTGTTACAAACAAATCGTCTCCGACTAGTTGGATTTTATTGCCCAAACGCTCAGTCAGAACTTTCCAGCCCTCCCAATCGGTCTCGCTCAGTCCATCTTCAATCGAAATCACTGGGTAGTTATCTGCCATCCACTCATACCAACTCGTCATATCATCCGAAGTTTTCCAACTACCGTCAGTTTTTAGCTCATAATGGTCATCGCTCCAAAACTCCGATGCCGCGACGTCGAGCCCCATTGCGATGTCGCTATCTGGTTTGTATCCCGCAGCGCTAATCGCCTCAAGAATACACTCAAGCGGCTCGTTATTCCCCTCGCGTACTTTTGGACCATATCCACCTTCGTCTCCAACCGTGACTGGATAATCACGTTTTTTTAGAACTTTCTTTAGCTCATGAAAAACTTCTACACCCATGCGCACGGCTTCCGCCATCGTCCCTGCTCCACGCGGGATAATCATATATTCCTGAAAATCAGTCGCCCAATCCGCATGACAACCACCGTTCATCACGTTCATCATTGGCATCGGTAAACACATTTCCGAAGTCGTCCCCGCAATCGCCGCAATATAACGATAAAATGGCATATGTTTCGCCCGTGCTGCAGCCTTCGCCGTCGCTAGTGAAACCGCCAAAATTGCATTTGCCCCGAGCTTGGATTTATTCTCCGTACCATCCAAATCAATCATCAATTTATCAACTTGTTCTTGGTTCGCCGAATTTCCAACCAAGAGGTCATGAATCTCATGATTCACATTCCAAACCGCCTTCGAAACACCTTTCCCACCATAGAACTTCGCTTCACCATCCCGAAGTTCCAAGGCTTCCCCCGCGCCAGTTGACGCGCCTGAAGGCACAATTGCTCGTCCCGCTTCACCTGAACTGAGGAAAACATCCGCTTCCACCGTCGGATTCCCGCGGCTATCTAATACTTGTCGTGCTTTGATATCTTTGATTGTAAAATTATCCATAACCTCATTATAACACGCTCCTACTTTTCGCGAAAAAATCGGACTTCTATTTTGGAAAGCTTATGTTACAATAAGAGTAAAGCTTAAGCAAGGAGGTTCATGGACGAAGATCCAACGATGACTGGTGGTGTAGGCGATGGAACAACGCAGAACGAACCGAACCAGGAAACACAAACAACGACAGCCGAAACGACACAAGTTAGTTCAACAGAGATACCGGTAGCTGGAGCGGTCGAGGGATTAACGACGGCTGAAGAGCCTGTGTCGACCGATACTACGGCTGAGCCTGCGGTCAATGAGTCGACGACTGCGGCGCCAGGAAATAAGTCAGTCGAACTCGGTGGCCTAGAACCAGGAACTACGATTCTTGGTCGTGAAAATGCCGAGAGCCGTCATATTGATCATGACCTCGATCTTGGTGGCGGTCAGACGAAGAAAACAAAAACTGGACTAATTGTCGGGATTATTATCGGCGCAGTTGTGCTGATTTTGGGCGGCCTGGCGATTTGGTTTTTCGCGTTTTATAATAATCCTGACAAGGTTGCCTTCGATGCGGTTGAAAAATTGATTACAGCGGACAATGTGACAATGAACGGTGGCGTAGTCGTATTGCCGACGGACGACAATCCGGAGTTCGAAAGTATTATTTTAAACATTGAGAGCTCTTCAAAAAGCCTGCCGAACTCGACGACGGCGACTCTTTTGGTGACGCCGAGCGATGACGGCGAAAATGCCGAGGCTATTCAGATCCAACTCGACACGGTTTATCTCGCGGATGGCATAGCTTATATCAAGGTTAGCGGGCTGACGGATGCAGCTAAGGCGGCAGGACTCGACCAAGAGGATAGCACAGCGTTCTCCTCCGCTCTTTTCGACATTGTAGAAGTTGTTGATGACGAATGGTGGCAAATTTCCGTGCCGAATCTGCTAGATGAGATGGAGCTCAGCGCCGAAGAAGCTGATGGTATGAGCGCGATTTATACCTGCGCGGTTGATGCTATGAATAGCGACGCTAGTGGGGAAATCGCTAGTCTATACAAAGCGAATAAGTTTATCAATGTTGAGCCTGCGAAAAATCCTGTTGATAGTGCTGGTAACGCCATGACGCCAGCCAGCGGTTACAGTTATTACCAAGTATCGCTGGGCAGCGAACAGCTTGCGAACTTCATCAACGCCTTGCCGAACACCGCGGTCGCGTTTAATTTCTACGATTGTTATAATGCCGCAGTTGAACAATATAATATATATGAACCAATCAGCGCAGAAGATTTTAGTGAGGTTTCGGCCGATGATTTCTCCTTGCCGGACGATCTTTCGATTTATCTCGAGATTTCTCGTTTCGGACATAGTTTGCGCAGTGTGATTACCGAACAAGCAGGCGAAGACGAGACGGTGTCTGGCAGTATTGTGTTCCAATATGAGGCCGGCACTACGAATGAACCCGAGGACTATCGTCCAATCACCGACTTGTTTGATGAAATCACAGAGCTTTTGAGCCAGATCGGACTTGAGGATGTCGAATTGAGTGGTGGGGCTAGTGATGGAGCCGGAGATGAGACGGATTGGGAGTCACCTAACTATGATGACGATGATGATTGGGGTTGGGACGATGAAGATGATGACTACGGCGACTACGACTATGAAGACGAAGACGATGATTATGATGATTGGGAGGATGACGAATAATGGGACTATTGAAGAACATGAGGAGAGGGGCTGCTGAGAAGCCAAAAAGTCCAGGCGCAGTTGATGAACCGAAAAGTGACGACAAGTTGGACGCCTTGTCAGAGATTTATGGCACCCAAGAAGGCGGTTTCAGCGGCAAAAATGATGATACGATTCTTTCGCTGGACATCGGGACCGAATACGTCAAAGCTATTATAGCAAAACAAAACAAGCGTGGCGAACTGGATGTGGTCGGTGTCGGGCGCGCTCGCCAGGGTGCTAGCAATATGTACTCTGGTGCCATCGCTGATATTCCGGCCGTAGTTGCGGTTTGCGAGCGCGCCCTCAGTCAAGCCGAAAAGATGTCCGGCACGACCAGTAAACTCACTGTTGTTGGAATTGCTGGTGAACTCGTTAAGGGGAATACCAGCACAGTACGCTATCGTCGCAAGAATGGCAACAAACCGCTTTCTGAACAGGAAATGGCTCTCATTATCAAGCGCGTTCAAGATCGCGCTGGTGAACGCGCGCGGCAAGAAATCGCCGACGAGACGAACAACCCGAATGTTGAAGTGCGACTCATCAACTCTGCAATTGTTAGCATCAACATCGACGGGTATAAGATTTCCAACCCAATCGGTTTTAAGGGGACCGATGTTGTGATTCAATTTTACACTGCTTTTGCTCCATTGGTGCATATTTCCGCAATCGAGAAAGTCTGCGCGGAGCTGAGCTTGGATTTGCTGGCTGTGGCAGTTGAACCATTTGCAGTTTGTCGTGCGTGTCTCGGAGACGAACTCGACAATGGTTTCTCTGGTATCGTGATGGATATTGGCGGCGGTACGACTGATATTGCTGTAGTCGATGATGGTGGTGTCGAAGGTACGAAGATGTTCAATATCGGTGGCCGTAGCTTCACGCACCAGATTGCCGAGACCCTTGATGTCGATTTCGAAACGGCGGAGAAATATAAACTCTCTATTAAGAACCCTGCCAAGGTCCCAGCCGACTTGAGAGACAAAATGCTCGGCGCAATCAACCGTAATCTTGCCGTTTGGCTTTCTGGAGTTGAAATTACGCTCGAAGAGTTCAATCTTAGCGAAATGCTGCCGAACAAGATTTTGCTTTGTGGTGGTGGCGCCGGACTGACTGAGCTCCAAGATGTCTTGGCGACGACGGATTGGTTCAAAGGCTTGCCGTTTTCTAGGCGCCCGATTATTCACCTTGTTGAGAGCGCCGACATCCCTGGAATTCATAATCAGACGCAGGTGACGCTTGATCACTCTTATATCACGGCACTCGGACTCTTGCGCGTGGCGCTCGACACGCTGGCCGGTATTCCCGATGAAGAAGGTGTGCGCGGGAAACTAGCGAAATTGTTGCAGAATTAGGAGGGAACTTGCATGGGGGTTGTGTTTTTGTAAAAAAAGCTTAAAAAGTATTGACTTTTTCAACAAAGTGTGCTACAATGGAAGTATAAGCATTGGTATGCTAGCACATTTCAAAGTAGGACTGCAAAGATAAGCCGTACCTGCGCCTTGGATGTGCTAGCTTTATTTTTTGGAAAGGGGGATTTCAAATGAAGTTCAGAAAAGATTACGTAGAAAAGCGAGAAAAATGCATCAAAGAGACAAGAATAGTTTGGGATAAGGCGAATATGCTTTCCGGGATTCTAACCTTAGGTTGCATCCGTATAATATTGACGCAGTATGAGTGCTTTTCGCCAGAGTTTTGTATGCACTGTATAGTGCTCGCCTTAGTAGCGGGGCCAATAATTTTACTCGAAGATTTTGTAATGCGAGCTCCAGGGAAAGTTGCACAAAGGATACCCAGTTACGGTGCCGAAATTGATGTGGCACAATATCACATCATGAGCACAAAAATCATTGATATGTTACCAGAACGCCTAGAGAAGGAGGCTACCATTTTAGTAGATGTAACGAAGTTGGGGGCCATGATTGCTGCAATATTAATCATCCCCTGGGATTTTTCGTTATTAATCTCGCTCCTCTTAGCAAACGACGTCGCTGTTTTGCCATTTTTGATGCACTATACTTTTTATATGTGTAGAGACTATTACAGCGTAACAAAACGAAAGAGCTGCTAGCTTTGCAGACTGCAAACACACTGGACTGTCCAGTGTGTTTTTCATGCTTTAGCTACTTCCACCCACTCCCCAGTTTCTAGCTCATCCAACCTATACTTCCCGAACACCACACGTTTCAGCTCTACCACCGTATACCCCAACGCCCCGAAAGTGCGTCGGATCTGGCGGTTGCGCCCCTCATGCATCGTCACTCTCCAAGTTTTTCGGTCATCGCTCATTTTTTCTAGCCCTAGTCTCGATCCGCCATCCTTCAACATCACTCCAAAATCACTAATCATCTGTTGGTGCAATGGTTCTAGTGCATGGTCTAATTTCACTTCATAAATCTTCGTTTTCACGAATTTCGGGTGCGTCATTCTGAATGCAAAATCACCATCATCTGTGAGCAAAATCAGTCCTGAAGAATCTTTGTCTAGCCTTCCGACAGTTTTCAGTTTTTGGTATTTTTCCGGTAACAACTCATAAATCGTCGGCGCTTCACCTTGTCGTCGACGCGAACAAACATACCCCGGCGGCTTATTCAGCGCGAGATAGGCGCGTTTTTCCGTAGGCGTAACTATTTTCCCGCCATAACGTACTGCGTTCGCATCTTCAACCCTCGCCCCAAGTTTTGCTATCTTGCCCTCAATCGTCACCTTTCCTGCCGCAATCGCATCATCAGCTTCACGCCGCGAAATTCCTAATTGTTCGGCGAGGAATTTATTCAGTCGCACGTGGAATATCCAAACTTCCTAAATCGTTCGCTCCGTTCGCGCTGCTCATATCTTGTGGAGCATTCTCTACACTTCCAGGCATAGCTCCAGTATCCATACTTATATCGCTAGTCCCTGCTGCCGTACTAATCGTCCCGTCCTCAGCGCGGTCGCCCAGCACATCGTGCACCGCATTCACTACGTCCTCAATTCCAACCTGTGATTTCACCAAAAATCGATCTGCACCAAGGTTTTCACCGCGCTCACGTTGGTCCTCTGATGACAATGCCGTCATCATGATTACCTTGATATCTTTTGTTTCAGGAGTTGAACGCAGGATATCCAACATATCAAACCCTGAAATCTTCGGCATCATTACATCAGAGATTACAAGGTCCGGACGTTCGCGCACGGCAACTGCTAAAGCTTCTTCGCCGTCGCCGGCCGAAACGATCGTGTACCCTTCGGCGGTTAATCTAATACTGTAGATCTCGCGAAGACTGCTGTCATCTTCAACTAACATGATTTTACTCATATCGACTCCTTTTGGTTATTAAGCGGAACAGAGTTATTGGCTACGTTAGGCTGCACCATCGTTACTCCAGCGTCAGCTTGCTGCGTCCCCGCCTGTGGCACTCCAGCCTGCTGTGTCTCTGCTTGCGGAGTAACTTGTGACATGCTTTCTGGCGCAACTTCTGGAGTAGTTGTCGCTGTTTCGATCGTCGGCGTCGGTTCGGCTACTGGTGTTGCTTCCTTCGGCACTGCCGCCATAGCGGGATTCGCTGGCGGTGTTGGAGCCGTCGGAATTGTCGTCGCCGTTGGCATCTGTGCCTGTTGCAGAGCTTGCGCCGGTGTCACATTTGCTTGCGGAGCTGTTACTGCCCCTTGGCTCGTCATCGGAGTTTGCGCTACAGTCGCCCCCTGCACTTGTTTAACAGCCGTTGGCTGGATCATTGCGCTCGTCGCAACATTCTTCCCCTCGGCAAAAGCCTTGACTGCGCGCTCATTGTCATAAGCTAGTTTCTGTTTTTGATATTCGGCGTCTGTTAGGCGCGGTAAGCTCACAAAGAAAGTCGAACCATCCCCAAAAGCGCTCTCCACCCAAACGCGCCCATTCATCGCTTCAACTCGTTGTTTCACAAGATAAAGCCCCAAACCTGTTCCGCCAATCTGACGAGTCTGGGAATTGTCCACGCGATAAAACTTCTGGAAAATGTGTGCTGCATCGTCAGGCGAAACCCCAATTCCTGTGTCCGTGACATTAATCACCACCTTATCACCGTCGCCTCGCGCGTTCACCCAAATCTCGCCACCTTCGGGCGTATACTTGATCGCATTATCAATCAAATTATCAATCACCTCCTGCAAAAAACTCAAATCCACCGACGCATAAACTAGCTGATTAAGCTGTTTTGCGTTTGTTACTGGCGTGCTAGTACCGAAACTGTATTTCAGATGCTTTTTTTGCATATCTTTTTCACGCGCATCAGCAAATTCTTTTACAGTCGCAACGATGTCGACTGGTGCGAGATGGACTTTTAAGCGGTTGTCATCCAATTTCGTTACATCAAGCAAATCACGAAACAAGTCGCCAAGATGTTTACTCGACTTGTGCGCCGCTTCGAGATATTGGCGTGCGCGTGAATCAATTGTCGCCGTCTGTGGATTCAACGCTAGCGCCAAATATCCCTCAATTGATGCTACTGGCGTGCGCATTTCGTGACTAGCTGTCGAAATGAATTCACTTTTGTCTTGTTCGTCTTTCAATTCGTTTGTAATATCACGAAAAGTAATAATACGGTTGTCATGAATCGTACCAGTCGGAATCAAACTCAGCGCAATTGCTGCACG
>CARTQV010000016.1:0-3316 GCA_949070545.1 uncultured Candidatus Saccharibacteria bacterium
CGGCAGTCACTACTTTGGCCTACTCCCTCCGCTGCCTAGCTAGTTAGTGTCTATAATAGGAGGAGTTGTTTATTATTTCTGCCGATCTTTCAACTTACGAATGAAGAGCCCGTTTGGAACAAAAAACAGCTCCGATAAGAGCTATCGTCAAAAAAGACACCCTAAGATGTCTACACTATTCAGAACCGTGGTGGAGACGATCGGACTTGAACCGACTACCTCAGCAATGCGAATGCTGCGCTCTACCAGGTGAGCTACGTCCCCATTTCCTTAATTATACCAAGGGCTGAAAAAAGCCGCAAGTCTAACCTGCGGCTTTATAGCTATGTAGAAAGATTGAAGGTCGTTTTCGGCAATGGTCTAACGACCGAGAGCGGCGACGTCATAGTGACAACCAGATGGAATCTGGTTGATAACAAGCTCAGGTTGCAAAGCCCTCAATGCCTGCACGACACTTGCACCACCATCCACAAAACCATCTTCCAAGCAAATGACGGCATTAATTTTATCGGCGCTACAGTGGTTTTGCCCAAGAATGCGCTGATTAACTGTGCTAGCGATCATCGAAGCCAACTTTAGGTAGCGTTTCTCTTGGCGTTTCTCCTCAAGATCCGCTTCAGTCTCGCATGTCGCGATTTCGGCTTCGCTCAGCGAACTATCAATCGTCAACCCATAACGGCGAGCCGTCTCTTCGCAACGGCTGACGTCAATCGTCCCCAAAATTGTGTCTTTTTGCCTCGATCCAGCAAAAGCACTTAAAACATAGTTACTGGTTCCTAAAACTAACGTTCCTTCCATTCGTATCCCCCTTTATTTTTCCATTGTTTCTGCTATAATGTAAGAAGTGCCGCGATAGCTCAGTGGTAGAGCACTTCCATGGTAAGGAAGGGGTCTCGGGTTCAAATCCCGATCGCGGCTCCACTAAGTGAACGAGTTGCAATATCTGCCCTAGGGCAGATATTTTTAGTGAAACTAAAACTTTTCTCAACCTTTCTACTAAAAAACGACGGCTGAACGCCGTAAGTTTATCTTAGCATTATACAACGGAGAGAGATTATAGTCAATGGTTGGCGTTAGCAATCGTTAGTTAATCGCTTGTTTGATATAATCCGTGGCGAACGAACCTAGTTTGTCCAATCGCTCTCTCGTGAACGAGTCTTTCGCGTCAATCCGCTCGATGATTCTCGTAATATAATTCTGTTCGTTCACTAGCATTAAAGTTTCCCTAAAATTGAAATCATAAATAAAAGCCAAGATACAAACCAAAAAATCCATGTTGGTCTTGCAATCAGCGAATTTTAGCGGTTTCTTCTCGAGGAAAGCGTCGTAAAACTCTGGGCTCAGGATTTCTATCGAGACATCATCCGTCTCCATATGGACGAGATCTTCCAGCTTTTCGGTCAAAAAGTCTCTGAAAATATCCAGTTTATCAGCATCCCGAATAATCTTGCAGAATAGTTGTTCGCGTTCAGACAAACCGTCTTCAATTTGGAATTTGTTATGATTTTTGACGGCTTTTTCGATGATCTGGTCGTACTGGATATCTGTGATAAAATTCCTAATCTCACCGTCTTGGAATAAAACTTCCACACCCTTGTCGGCATGGTCGATACTCGTCCGATCGTTAAAAGTCCCATATATTCTTACCTGTTCAAAGCGGCCAATGTCGTGCAATAGGCCGATTAGCTCTGCTAAATCCTGGTCTTCCGTCGACAAGCCGATCATCTTTGCAATCTCGCGCGAATTCGCAGCCACATGTTTGATATGGATAATCTTCAGGCGGATTCTCGAAATATTCGGATCATATCGGTCGCTATATTGTTTAAAATATTTTTTCGCTTTCCCTAGATTGATCATTTGGTTTTATTATAGCATTATTTCTATGTTATAATTAGAAATATTATGGGAAAGTTAGAAGATATTGTGAGTTTATGCAAGCGGCGGGGATTTATTTTTCAGGGGTCAGATGTTTATGGTGGCATGGCGGGGACTTGGGACTTCGGGCCGCTTGGAGTGATGTTGAAGCGAAATATCATGGACGAATGGTGGCGGTTTTTCGTTGATCGACGCGATGATATGTATGGAGTAGACGCAGCGATTTTGATGAATCCGCGAACGTGGCGAGCTTCAGGGCATGTTGATACTTTTGCGGATCCGCTGGTCGAATGCAAAGAATGCCACGGTCGTTTTCGGGCAGACAAGCTAGTTGATGGGGCGACTGAGAGTATTACGACCGAGGAGTTCCTGAAGGCTGGCGTGAAATGTCCGACTTGCGGGAAAGAAAACTGGAGCGAAATTCGAAAGTTTAATATGATGTTCGAAACACACGTCGGGCCAGTGGACGACGATAGCAGTGTTGCTTATTTGCGACCTGAAACAGCTCAAGGGATTTTCACAAACTTCAAGAACGTTGTCGACACGATTTATCCGAATATTCCCTTCGGAATTGCACAACAAGGAAAAGCGTTTCGGAACGAGATATCACCGCGAGACTTCGTCCTGCGAGATCGCGAATGTTCACAGATGGAGATTGAATATTTTGTGCGACCGGAAGAATGGGAGGAAAGTTTCGAGAAGTTACGTGAGAGTCAACATGAGTTTCTCGAGGGCACGATGGGGCTTCCGAAAGAAATGATTCACGAGCTGGAGGTGCCGGCGGAAGATCGGGCGCACTATTCAAAGCGAACGATTGATTTTATGTTTGATTATCCGAACGGCGAGGAAGAGTTGATGGGGCTGGCATACCGGACGGATTTTGACCTTGGGAATATCCAACGTGAAAGCGGAAAGAGCATGGAATATCGCGATAAGAATACTGGCGAAAGTTTTGTGCCGCATGTGATTGAGCCAAGCATCGGAGTAGAGAGGCTGTTCCTCGCTGTGATGAGCGCTTGCTACGCTGAGGAAGAGGGACGTATTGTGCTAAAATTGCCAGAGAACCTAGCGCCGTATAAGTTCTGCGTAAGTCCGTTGCTGAAAAATAAGCCGGAGCTAGTCGAGAAGGCGCGCGAAGTTTATGAGATATTGAAGCAAAAATACACTTTTGTGACTTGGGATGATTCGGGAAATATCGGGAAACGCTACAAGAAACAAGACGAGATTGGGACGCCGAAATGTGTGGTGGTGGATTTTGAGAGTCTGGAAGATGGAGCTGTGACCGTGCGAGATCGTGATACGACCGAGCAGATCAGGGTGAAGATTGAAGAGTTATAGTTATCTTATACTTCTATTGTAGCATAGATTTGTAATTTTGTCAATAGTTTTTATGGTTTAAGGTCAGAATGTCAAAAATAGTTTTTCATGATTCTACCCCTTA
>CARTQV010000016.1:3339-14164 GCA_949070545.1 uncultured Candidatus Saccharibacteria bacterium
GCTTCGATCATTTCCGCCTGTCCCGCCCTGAACTGCCCCCCCCCCCGCAAAAATTGGAGTGAGAAAGTGCTTGAATACAAACGAAAGATAGGTTATAATTGGCTTTATTATGGCCGAAAAAGAAAAGCAAAACCAGCCAAAAACGGCGCGACGGACGCTGCATTATTATTGGCAGGAAGTGAAAAAATACAAATGGTACTCGCTGGGATCGTTTATTTTGACGCCGATAGTAGTATTTATTCGGGCGATCCTCGCACCAATGATTTTCGCGGATTTGATTGAAAAAGTTTCGCTAGGGCTGAGTTTCGAAGAGCTGATCCAGACGACGATTATCGAAGTTGGGCTATTTTTCGTGCTTTATACCGTGAATAAATTGGTCTTCGAGGAACTTCGACTGTATTGGAGCTGGAAGATGGAATTACTCGCAATGTATGACCTTGCGAACAAGAGTTTTCGAGTTGTCAACGCGCAATCAATGCAGTTCCATAATGATCGTTTTTCTGGTTCCCTAGTTTCGCAGACTAATAAATTCGTCTGGGCCTTTGAACGATTGCTCGATGCTTTGATTTGGGATCTGTTGCCACTCGTGACCTTCGTGTTGCTCGTGGTGATTATTCTATTGCCTCAAGCGCCTTGGTTTGCAATTGGGATTATGGTTTTTGCTGTGCTATACGGCACAATTTCGGCTTTGTCTTTCCGGAAAATCGCGCATTTGAACAGTGAAGAAGCGGCGGCAGAGTCGAAACAGACGGGACAATTAGCAGACTCAATCACAAACATTGCTTCGGTCAAGTCTTATGCCCGAGAGAGACATGAACATGAACGATTTGCGGGTTTTGCGCAAAAAACGATGGACATCAGCCTGAATCTCGCCCATGCGACGATTTCACGCGATATCAAATTCAACTGCGTGCAGATGGGAATTACGGCAATGATTCTGGTGTTTTTGTTGGTTGGAAGAGAATGGCTGGGGATTTCGATCGCTACGCTGGTTTTGATGGTGAACTATGCGCAGTCAATCCAAGGGGAGCTTTGGAGTATTAACTCGATTCTGAAGAACTTCAATCGTGTGTTCGGTGATGCGCATGATATGACGCTGATTTTGGACATGCCGGATGACGTGGTTGACGAAGAAAACGCGCAACCTCTAGAAGTTAAGCAGGCGAGCGTTGATTTTCATCGTATGAGGTTCAAACATAAGGACGCAAAGGAAGCGATTTTTGATAATTTTGAGCTAAAAGTGGCGCATGGTGAACGGATTGGGTTAGTTGGAGTTTCGGGGAGCGGGAAGACGACCTTGACAAAACTGCTCCTCAGGTTCGCGGATGTCCAGAAGGGAGAAATTTTGGTGTCAGGACAAAATATCAAAGATGTCACTCAAGAGAGTTTGCGGAAAAATATCGCGTATGTGCCGCAGGAAACTTCGTTGTTCCATCGCACGATTGCAGAGAATATCGCCTACGGTAAACCAGGTGCAACAATGCAGGAAATTATCTGGGCAGCAAAACAAGCGAATGCGGACGAGTTTATCCAAGATTTGCCAAAAGGCTACGAAACCTTGGTCGGTGAACGTGGGATCAAACTATCCGGTGGCCAGAGGCAACGGATAGCGATTGCCCGAGCAATCTTGAAAGATGCGCCGATTTTAGTGCTGGATGAGGCGACCTCGGCGCTTGATTCGGAAAGCGAGGCGTTGATTCAGGATGCACTGGAGAAGTTGATGAAAGGGCGAACAAGCATTGTAATCGCACACAGGTTGTCGACGGTGGCGGGACTAGATCGAATCGTCGTGATGGCGAATGGAAAAATCGTCGAACAAGGAAAGCATGCGGATTTGTTACAACGAGAAAACGGGGTCTATGCTGGGCTCTGGGGGCGGCAGAGCGGGGCGTTCATGGAAGAATAAACCTCCTGTGTGAACGAACAGTAGAAAATTGTCTCCAAAAAAACAAGTTATCTCACTCTGTTCAACACGGGGTTCTCGCAACCTGTCGTTACGGGTGCGAGCTTCCTCTTCCTCGGGCCGTTGCCCTGTGGACGGTTTCGTAGCGAGCTAACTTGTTTTTAATATTAATATTTTCTACTGCTCGTTCCAACGAGTAATGGCGTCCTTAATAACTTTCTTTGCTTCATCGGCGCCAGCAAATTCCTTCACCTCGGTCGTACCGGGTTTTTTCAGATCTTTGTAGTGGTTGAAATGAAACTCGATTTGTTCAATCAAACGCTTCGGTAAGTCTTCGAGCTTTTCGATTGCGTCACCGTTGTTGCGATCATCGGCGACTACGGCGATAATCTTATCGTCAACTTCGCCGTCATCGACAAATTTCATCACACCAAGAATCTTCGCCTCAGTATAAATCCCTGTCGTGAGTGGCTGATCCGTAATCAAGAGCACATCGAGTTCATCACCATCTTCGTCCAATGTCTGGGGGATGAAACCATAATTGGTTGGCTTTGCAAACGCAATCGGTTCGATACGGTCGAGCATAAAGCAAGCGTTTTTTCTGTCCCACTCGATCTTGTGGTTCGAGCCGGTTGGAATCTCAACGACGACATTAATCGTGCCGTTTTCGTAATCCCCTGGGGTCAAAATTTTGTTGAAATCTGCCATAGAAACTCCTTTAGTTATAAAAATATTATAGCACGAGCTGAGACGAAAAAAGCAAAATGCCCTGCCGATAGTTCCGGCAGGGACAAATTAAAATGTTTCTTCGATTGCAGCGTTCACGGCCGCGACGGCCGAGGCGTATTTTTTATGCTCGACGATGGCGTCAGTATACAAATCATACCAACCGCGACGGTCGCTGGTGCCAATCAGCCCATGGTAGATCGACATCTCAATCTCATATGGATATGAGTCGATGATTAACCCACGACAAGGCTGACAACGCTCACGCAAGTCGGCCAAAGTGTTCAAGAGAGACTCTCCAGCGAAGTCAAAAAACGTACTACACTGGATGAGCTGCTTCGTCTTGAAGTGATATGCGATGAGCAATAGATTCAGGGCGATACCGTTCAAGCTCTTGATTACATCGGTCGCGAGACGTTCCAGACAATCGTGATTGTCGCGGCAACCACGCACAGCTACCAGCAGCTCCTTGAATTCCGGCTCTACCGCATCGAGATAGTCTCGAGCGTGGTGTTGGTTCTGACGCGCTCTGCGGGCAAAGATTTGGCTATATTGGTGCTGGTTTGCTAGAACCGCGTTCCAATGCCGAAGTGCTGCATAAACCATGACGATATTATCAGCGAGGTTTATTCTCACTGCCACATCTACGTCGAGGTCGCCAATACGTCGTTGAATCTGGGAACGCTGGTAGCGACTCACGGCCTTCGTATGGTCGATTTGCTGCAGCATAAGCTCAAGCCAGAGATGGTCCCGAAACTCCTCGTTATACCGCAGGTTCCAGAACCGAGGACTTTCATGACGGAAAGTCCTCGACAAGTTGTCGAGTTTTAAGAGATAATCTGCGGCGTTCTTCGCGTTACAATCTTTAAGTTGCTTTTCTGATTTTTTAAACATAAGAATCCCCCTTTCTTATCAAAACGCCTGTTTCCAGACAAAACTCATCAGAAACTAGAAGTCAAAATGGCTTCTTCTTACTATTGTAGCACAGATAAGTAATTTTGTCAACTATGATTTCTTATTATGGTCGTAATGTGAAGTTTGGCCGAAGATTTTTTCATTCCTAACCTCGTCAGGAAGGTAATTTTTGTCGAGATGAAAGCCAGCCTCCCACTTTTGACCTTCACCAAAACCGAGATCTTTCATCAACTTCGTCGGAGCATTACGAAGCCAAGTCGGGACTGGACAGCCCATGCTTTTTTCGGCAACCTTCTTCGCACGGGACCAAGCATTGTAGCTGTCGCGGTTTTTCTTCGCCTTCGCGAGTACGGTTGCGACATGGCTCAAGACAATTTCACCCTCGGGCATGCCGATGCGTTCGATTGCTTGAAAACAACTCACAGCAAGATTCAAGGCGCCGTTCCCGGCCAAACCGATATCCTCCGAAGCGAAAATTACCATGCGCCGAGCAATAAACTTCGGGTCCTCGCCACTTGCGACCATGCGTGCAAGATAATAGAGCGTTGCGTCGACATCGGAACCACGCATGGATTTGATAAAGGCGGAGATATTGTCGTAATGATAGTCGCCAGATTTATCATAGAGAGGCATTTTCTTGCCAACGGCAGTTTCGACAACCTTTTTGTCGACTTTTTTTGCGAGATTCAGTGCAAGCTCAAGATCTCCGAGCGCCGAACGTGCGTCACCGCCCGAAAGATCAGCGAGATATTCGACGGCATCCTTCGTGACACGCTTTTCAGCTTTTTCGGACTTGATTGCACGCTTGAGGACTTTGATGATATCAGCGCGGCTGAGCCCAGAAACGACTACTACGCGCGAACGCGACAAGAGTGGCGAGATGACTTCAAAGCTGGGGTTTTCGGTCGTCGCGCCAATTAAAATGATAAGACCGGATTCGACATGCGGAAGAAAGGCGTCTTGTTGGGCCTTGTTGAAACGGTGGATTTCGTCAACAAACAAGACGGTGCGGATTTTTAGGTTCCAGTTCTGCTTCGCGCGCTCGACAACATCTTCGACGTCCTTCTTATGGGCCGTAACAGCAGAAAGCTCGACAAAATCTGCTTGATATTCCTTTGCAAGAATGCGCGCTAAAGTTGTCTTTCCCGTCCCTGGAGGACCCCAGAAAATCAAATTGACTGGCTCAGCTTTTTTCACGATTTCCGTCAAAATCTTGCCTGGCCCAATAATTTCGTCCTGACCAATCACCTCATCTAAAGTCTGCGGGCGCATGCGCTCCGCAAGGGGGACTCTACTCATAGAGATTATTATACCACTTTCGCTATTTCATGGCAATTGGAGTTATGAGGGGTAGAAGCCGTTCAAAATCTTCGATTTTGGTTGCATGAGCTAAGGGACGAGCCAGCAAAAAACGTAAAAACTTGATTTCACGGGCGCTAATTGTGCCGTTCGGATTCGGGGACAAGGCCTCCTCTTGCGCATCCCAGATATAGCGTAGAACGGGGTTCAGCTCATCCCCTGCCGTATCACGAACTAGGTTCAATTCTTCCCCACCGATGCGGGCGAGATTGAGCGAAAACCATGTTTCGACAAGCGCGAGCGGAAACAATTGGTTGAGGCCGCTGAGAGATTGGTCAAGCAGAGAGAAGTGCTCGGGGCTAGTGAATTGATCGCTAGCGCGGCTAAGTTTTTTTAGAAAACTGCTTGCAAGCTCAAGTCTCTCGACGTCCGACAGTAGCCCTTGGTAAAAACGTAACATCTTCGCACTAGTGAGAATACCAAGGTCGGAGTGGCCCTTGTGGATGACGACATCGGCCACAGAAAAAAGTTCAATGCTGCCAGCGAGACGCGACTTCTCTTTGCGCACGCCACGCGCGATGACAGAAACCTTGCCTTCCGGCGTCAAGAGATTTAAAATGCGATCCGATTCGCCATAATTCGTGCGACGCAGGACAATAGCTTGAGTACGGAGATCAGCGGGCATTGGAATCTTCGGAGGAATTAGCCTCAAGTTCGGCAAAACGACGATTGAGCTCGGCGAGTGAGATTTCACTACGAGCCGCAGGTTGGGTATTTTGTGTTTCTGGAGTGTTTAGAGCTTCGGGATTTTTCGTTTCTTCTGGTCTTTGGTCCTGCGACGTTTCCTGCGCTCCCGGCGTCTCTTGTATCTCTGGCTTTTCTATTTCCGTTGTATTCATCAAGCAGTCTCGTACAGCCGTACGAATATCCTCGGGCGTCATCGTAGCTTTATCCAAAATACGTCGAACACCATAATGACTAAGGTCTCGACCACTGAGGTCTAGCGTTGTGATCAAAATTACAGGAATTTTTGCGGTGTCATTATAAGAGATCATCTCGTTCAGGAAGGTGAAACCATCTGGGCCAGTCAACATGACGTCAAGCAGAATCAAATCTGGGAGATTTTCGCGCAAGGCGTCCATCGCGGTCACAGCGTCATTGAATACTTCGACGTGCGGGCGGACGACTTCACCGCTAGCGCCAGGAACGCCGACGGTTTCGACGGCCAAGGCGACGCATTCTGCCATTACTGGCTCATCTTCAATGATAAATGCTCTGATCATATTTTCCTTTCTGCCAAAGTGGCAAAGGTTAGTTGGTGTGAAACTGGAAGTTCTACGAAAAAACTAGTTCCGTCGCGGTGGCGAATGGCGCCGATCGTTGCATGCATATGTTCAGCAAAAGCTGAAGCAATATAAAGCCCGAGTCCGGAACTACCTGGACGCATAGAAATTGCTGTCGGTTGGGGCACGCGTCCACGTTTCAGCTCGCGCCAAAGTTTTGTCGGCAAAGCTGGGCCATAATCACGCACAGAAACTCGGATTTTGCCTTGATGGTCGGCTACTGTGAGCTGGCTAGTTGTGTTGCGGTCAGAATAACGCAGAGCGTTGACGCAAAAGTTATAGACAATGCTATGCAACAAATCGCGGTTAGCTGAAGCGAGGCGAAAAGTGTTCTTATAGTTGGTTTTGATTGCATGATGTTCAAACGTAAAAAGCGGTTCGATTTCCTGCAAAACACCAGCACAAACTCCACGTACACTGAGTGGCTCGGAGTTGAAAAAACCATCTTCGAGACGGGCGATCTTCGTCAGATCATTAACCTGGCTCAGAGCACGCTCAGAAGTCTCGCGTAGTTCAGTTTGAAGGCGCTTTTTCCGCAAAGGATCATTAGTCAGGTCCATCGCGAGAGTCAACTGGCGCATCAAACAAAGCGGAGCCTTCAGCTCGTGCGCAGCCACTAAAATCCCGCTAACCTCCACTGACATATTTATATTATAGCACAGAGCCGTGAGCTATTCTACGAAATTGACAGTGTCGAGTAACTTATAATATTCATCGCTGAATAGCATCGCGTCAGTTTGGAGCATGACGGTCTTATCACGAACCTTGAAGATTGTTACAATCCCTTGGATTTTACTCGGTAATTCGCCAGTATAGACACTCGCGACCGCTGAGCCGACATTGCGTGTTGCTACAGATACTTTCCCACCCTTGATTAGGCCATCGTAAGTCTTCGCGACTGCATCAAACGGACTATCTTTGATAGTAACGCGGAGAGCGTTGATTGTAGTATTGCTTACGGTTTGGACTTCGCCAGGATTAAGATAAGCTTCATAATCCCCCCCATTTGAAGCGTCCTTTGCGATATAGATGTTCCAAGTTTTTGGGTACTCAAAACTGAGACTTCCATAGTCTGCTGGGCCAGCGAAAGTTTTATAAGGATATTTTTCACGCTCGAGGAATTCATTTTCCATTTTTGTCGTGTTTTCAGAGACGGCGATTGCGACGGCTTCGTCAATCTGGCCATCGACGTCCGTCTTCACAGAGTCCCACTCAATAAATTTCCAGATAAATAAACCGATAAAGACTACTGCGATAATACTCACGATTACGAGGATAACCGTCTCGATAATACTGCCGCGTGGCTTGAAAGACGGCAACTGGCCATTGGGGTTAGAGCCAACTGGGCCTGCGCCAGGACGAGAGACCGTTCCGGGAGCAGATGGGCCGAAAGGCTGTGCCGTATTAGCAGGCGCGACGACGCTACCCGTCAGACCAGTATAGGGAGGTTGGTTTTGCATAAGCTTATTATATCGCAAAGTCGTATCTTTTGTAAAGCAAAGTTATTGCTTTTTGCTAAAATCTGCCAAAATCTCGACTTGGTTCTTCAGCTTTGTGAGGTCTTGGTCAATTTCTGAGGCGAGCCTAGCGGCGGATTGATATTTCTTGATTGCTTCATCAATTGTAAAATCATCGCCATAAAACCATTCCGTGTCGGCTTCAAGCTGCTTGATACGAGCGTCGAGCGATAGTTTTTTGTTATTTTCGGTCTTGGACATTTCTGACCTCCGTGATTAAAGTTTGTTCTTTCGTCATAATTAATAGCTCATCGCCAACCTGGTACGGACCGGCACGACCTTTAATAATTGAATAGCCACGGCTAAGGGCGTTCTCGGGATTAAAAGAATCTAGCAACTTTTTCAATTCCTCGACGTGTTGGATGTGCATTTCGACACGATGCTGAAGTTCTGAGAAGACTTGTTTTATGATGCGGCGGTTATCTAGAATAACTTGGTCAAGACGCGAAAGCAATTGGTGTTTTGTGCTCGACAATAAGTTCTCAATATGTTGTCTGGTAGCTTTGCGATCAGGAACGAGTAATTCAGCGGCATTTGAGGGCGTTGAGGCACGTAGATCGGCCGCTAAGTCACAGAGGCTTTCATCGATCTCGTGGCCAATGCCGGTCAGAACCGGCAGACGACTTTTTGCGATTGTTCGCACCAAACGCTCGTCGTTAAAAACCGCTAGGTCTTCGGCACTACCACCGCCTCGTACCATCACGATCAAATCGAGTTCGGGGCGTTGGTTTAGAAAATCAAGCGCCGCAATGATTTGTTCAGGAGCGTTCAACCCCTGGACTTGAGTATTCGCGATAAAAATCTCCAATCCGCCCCAACGATTATCGAGGATTTTCAGGAAATCGTGATAGCCGGCGGCACCAGTCGAAGAAATCATGCCGATTTTATGGAGCGAACTTGGTAATGGACGTTTCCGTGCTAAGTCAAACAAACCCTCTCGAGCCAACTTCGCTTTCAACTCTTCGAAACTTTTCTTTATATTCCCCGTTCCGAGCGGGAGAATTGAGCGCACAGTAAGCGAAAAACGACCTTGTTTTGGAGTGAGACGTGGGGTAGCCTGAATACGAATTTTCATGCCATCACTCAGCGCAATACCAAGATTCCCGAGCGGAAGAAAACAATTCACGCTTGAAGTTTCGTCTTTTAGATCGAAAAATACCCATTTGCCTTGATTGATCTTAAAATTAGCAACTTCTCCTTCAACATAGATATCAGAAAACTCGCGCTCAAGAATAAAACTACAATGGCTAATAAATTCAGAAACTGTGTAAGGTTTTACATCAAGCTCGGGTGCGTCCTTAACCCTCAGCCAACCGTCAAACCCCTCAAACACTATTTTTCCGTTTCTTTCATGATGGCGGCGCGTTCTTTCTTGCCGATTTTCGAAATGGCATTCTGATAAAAGCCGTAACCGCTGATAATTGTGCTAAGTAGAACAATTACGCGCGTAACTAGGACAATCAGCGTTGCATCACCAAACGGTACGCCGAGACTAATCATGATTCCAGCCATGCCGAGTTCATAGAAACCATAAGGAATGATAGCACCGAGTACTGAGCCAATAGCTTCACCAATCATGATTTGAGGTAAAATTTCTGGTCGGCCCAAGCTCATCGCTACAATCCAATATGTTGCTACTTCTAAAAAGCTATAGAGCACACCCCAAAGTACAGGACGAAGCAAAACTTTTTTATTTTGACGAGCGGTGGTTAAATCTCCGTGCACATCGTCGAGATATTGTTCAGCAACTGCTGGATCGAGAACAGTCTTTACATGGCCAAAAGTGACTTTTTCAACAATCCAGTTGCAAAACCTTGTGATGTTTTTAGCGAACCAGGCAATGCGTTTTTTACTGCTAGCGACGATGACGATAGCAACCAGGGCACCGATAATACCAATGCTGAGGATAGCGGTCGTCCAAATCACCCAAAGCCCAGAAGCGGGAATATTTCCAAAAATTAGCAAACAGATAATTGCCAGAATAGTTTGGAGTTGGTTGGCGCAAATTGTGATTGCGTAACGCAAGACATACATGAAGCTGGATTGACCAGCGGTCGCGCCGAAAGGTTTCAGGCGCCAAGTGATGTAGCCGAGTCCACCTAGCCCACCAGCCGGCACAGCGTGATTGACGAAGTTCAATTCGAGCGAAATCCGCATCAAAGAGCCTGCAGAAACCTTGCGTGCGGACTTTTTTGAAGCCATATAAGAGAAGAAAATTTGGCCACAACAATAATACATAAAGAGTTGTTCTGGAATTAACAGCAAAAGGATAAATTTTCCGAATCCATTCATCTTCATAATTTCGCTGATAGCTTGCTCAATTTCGCCGAAATTCTTCCAGATAACATAAGCGATGAGAGCGAAAGTCAACACGCTCAGAATCGTGCGAAAAGAAATCTTATGTTTAGGTTTTTCACTTGCCATGAGAATAATTATAGCACAAAAATTGTGGTATAATTACCATACATGAAATATCTTGCGGTGCTGGGGCGACAGCCAAAAATCTCGCTCGCAGAGCTTGAGGTGCTGTTTGGAGAAGTGCAGTCGCTCGGGACGGGACTGGCTGCGTTTGAGACGGGAAAGAAACCTGATGTACGTAGACTTGGTGGTACGCAAAAACTCGCGACAGGAGTCGACGCACCGATTATTGAATATTTGAAAACTTTACCAAAAGAACATAAGATTACGCTTGGGGTTTCTGACTATTCCCCGCAAGCTTCGCCGAGCACAGCGCAAAGAGAAGCCTTAAGATTGAAGCGGATTTTAGTGAAGAATGGCTATAGCGTGCGCGTGGTGCCAAATAAGACTGCGGCGCTTTCGAGCGCGGTGAGTTTTCATAACCACTTATTTCGCGAGAACAAAATTGAGCTGATTAAATATAAAAAACAATTTTTTCACGTAATCTCAGTGCAGAATATTGATTCTTATGTCAAACGCGACCGCGAACGCCCAGCTAGGGACGCAAAAGTTGGGATGTTGCCGCCAAAACTGGCGCAGATCTTGACTAATCTCTGTGGAGATTTACCAATGGGGAGTCGTTTGCTTGATCCATTTTGTGGGACAGGTGTGGTTCTGCAGGAAGCCATGCTGATGGGCTATCAAGTTTACGGAACGGACGTGAA
>CARTQV010000017.1 GCA_949070545.1 uncultured Candidatus Saccharibacteria bacterium
GGGTAAACTATTAGTGGAAGCTTTGAGTGGGAGGAAGCACATTAAGAGTTTGTTGTAATCGATTGGTATGAACCAGAAAGGGGGTGAGTCTATGGTGAAGCATGGGACTTGCAGCTGGATTAGACGTACGTGAAACGGTTGGGTCCGAAGTCGGATTGGTCGAGTTTGTTAGGGCTCGAAGGTACAGAGGCTGCGAGTACCAAGGTTGAAGGGTCAGACGAGGCGGCGGAAGTTGTGGAGACTGAAACTAAGGAAGCGATTGAGACGAAAGTCGCAGTAACTGAGGTAGAAGTTGTGAACGAAGTAACAGTAGAAGAAGTGACTGAGGTTAGTGACGAGAAAATGCGGGTAGTTGAGATTCCGCTGAAGGTCATTTTGCTGAAGGGGATTAAAGGAATGGTGACGTTGAGTTTTGAGATTAATTGATTATTGCAAACGGTGAGAGCCCTCGATTTTAGTCGAGGGCTTTTGGTGCTATAATTATAGAGATGGAAGATAAGCGCAATCTGATAGATGAGTATAAAGGTCGGGCGGTGGAAGAGATTTTTGCGGAGCTAGAACAAAAGCGGAGCGAACTTGAGGTGGCGATTGAGAATGTGGAGTATGATTTCAATATAGGGACGATTGTCAGAAGTGCGAATAATTTTAATGTGAAAAAAGTGCACATTATTGGACGGAAGAAATACAATCGGCGTGGGGCGATGTGCACGGAAAAATATCTTGAGACAGTGTTTTGGGAAAATGCGGCGGAGTTTTATGCTGACCAGCGGGCACGCGGGCGAGAGGTGGTGGCGATTGAGAACCATACAGAGCGAGTGCAACCACTAGCGAAGAAGAAATTTAGGAAAGAGACGACGCTAGTATTCGGGAGCGAGGGGACGGGGTTGACGCATGAAACATTGGAGATGGCGGATGATGTGCGGGAAATTGAAAGCTTTGGTTCAACACGATCGGTGAATGTTGGAGTGGCAGCGGGGATTGCGATGTATGAATGGGTGCGACAATGTCGGCTGGGGAGCGAAAGTGATTAGGCTGAGAGAGATTAATATCCGATGGCCGTGGTTGAAAGTGGTAGTATTGCTCGAAGCGGCGCTTTTGATCGGGTTGCTCGGGGGAAGTTTTCTGCATGGTAACCGCGATGAGACGGAAAATGCTAAAGAGACAGAGATTGTTGCGGAGGTCGGCGGAGGGCAGGATATTGGAGAGAAGACGCAAGAAACGGAAATGATCATGGAACCGAAGCTTGAAAAAGTGGCGGAGGAAGAGTTGAAGTTGAGGCGAGATCTTACAGGAAAGAAGTTAGTGGCGTTGACGTTTGATGATGGACCGTCGCGAGCGACGACGTCGAGATTATTGGATATTTTGGCGGAGAAGAATGTGCGGGCGAATTTTTTTCTGATCGGACAGATGATAGAGGGGGCGCCGGAGCTGATGAGACGGGAAGTGGTGGAGGGCCACACGGTTGGGAGCCATACGATGGGGCATGTGAATCTCGGGAGGGCGGCGGTTGAGGTGATAAAGGAGGAAGACGCGAAGATGCAAAAGCTGTTTCAGGAAGTTGCGCAGACGGAGCTTAGGTTGATGCGGCCGCCATATGGGGAAGTGAATGATCAAGTGCGGGCGAATATTGGACAACCGATGATCTTGTGGTCGGTGGACCCAGAGGACTGGAGAAATAAAAACATGGAAGAAGTGGTGCAGCGCGTAGAGGGGGCGGTTTTTGATGGGGCGGTGATTTTATTACATGATATTTATCCGTCGACGGTGGACGCGGTAGGGAAGATTATTGATGATTTGCGGGTGGATGGGTATGAATTTCTGACAGTGGAAGAGCTGGCAGAAGTTAGGAAGGTGAAGTTGGAAAAGGGAAAGACATATCGGGAATTTCGGCCGTAAAGCTTGATTTTTAGACTATGATAGGGTAGAATGGGAACATTGGGGATATAGCTCAGCTGGTTAGAGCGCTAAACTGATAATTTAGAGGTCTGTGGTTCAAGTCCACATATCCCCACCAAGTTTTACATTAAAATTGCGATTTTGATGTAAAATGAGGTGGTTTTGCGAAAGGACATTTCTTGGAATTGGATGAGCAAAACCTGGGCTGTTAGGGGGTAATAGCTCAGCTGATTAGAGCGCTGCCTTTGCAAGGCAGAGGTCCAGGGTTTGAATCCCTGTTACTCCACCATAGAAAACCCACACGAGAGTGTGGGTTTTCTTGGGGCTCTAGTGTGCGCAGCGGGAGTGTAGGAGAGTTTCATGGAACTGGCGGGAGTGTTAGTAGTTTACATTCAGCTGGACAGTCTAGCTACTATTGGTCAAAATCTGCCGTACCTGTAAGTAACCTCGCCCACAACTTTTACTTCTATACTAGTGGCGTCAGCCCGTCCGCTAGCTATGCGCGTTACGCTAGTCTCTCCCTCCGCTGCCTAGCTAGTTAGTGTCTATAGTAGGAGGAAGAGATAAAACGTCTAGACGTATTTTCTCAAATATCATACTTATGCTTGTGACTAATTTGTTTTTTATGCTATGTTGAACACGAGTTAGCGTTCATTGGCAAAATCCATTCCTTTGTTTGGTGGGAGAAAGGAGGTTAGTTCATGAAAATAGTTTTAGAAATGCATCTACTCAAGCCAAGTCTGAAACTAAAAATTACTTTCGCTAAGAAGCGAAAGTAATAACATAACTAATATTCCTATTTTAGCAAGACTATTAAAGACTGTCAATTGAATTGCTGCCTCATCTTATGATCAAGCTCTCCTCCTACTATAGACACTAACTAGCTAGGCAGCGGAGGGAGAAACCACGATGGCGAAAGCTTACGTCAGATGTCTTTACTTCATTCTTGACTAGCAAGTTGGATGTATCGTCTTGACGAATGGCAGATGACGACCAATAATCGCCGCTAATTCCTGGATTACGTAGAGGTTGAACATAGGTCAAACCCACATATCCGCTGCGCACAAAGTAAAGGGGTGCTTCGGCGATGTTGTAGTCTAGGGGCTTAACCTTAGTAGGGTTATTAGATGTCGAAAATGTTCCAAAATCAAGAGCTACCCAGAAGGGTAGCTCTTATAAGAAATAGGTCATATACTTTGAGCAACCTCGCAGGAATTTGTTCAAAGTTATTTCTATGATATATCACCGTGCGCATAATGTCAACAAGTTTTTCCACAAGCTGCGAAAAACGGTTGAAAAGTTGTTCGGGTGGAGAAAAATACTACAAAATGGGATTTTTCAGCGTGCAAGTGGAGAAAAATATGATGAAATAACAGAGGTGAGACGTAGATTATGACATAATTTAGCCAAAAACGTATTGACAAAACGGAAGCAGTATGCTACAATGGTAGTAACATCCGAATGGTTGTGGTGCGAATATGTTGAGAAGGCACCAGAACCGTAAAAAGGGTGGTAAAGAAAGTTAATTGGTGGGCAGAAAAGGAGTTCTTATGGCAGGAACGAAAGCAGGCGGCCTTAAGGCTGCGGCAACCAATCGTGAAAAATACGGTAAGGAGTTCTATTCGCAAATCGGTCGTAAGGGTGGCCAAAACGGTCACACGGGCGGATTCGCGGCGAACCCAGCGCTTGCTCGCATTGCGGGTGCGAAGGGTGGACGGATTTCTCGTCGTGGCCCAGCGAAAAAGGCTGCATAAATTAATCCGAAATATTGTATAAAATAACTGGCTACTGAACAACAGGGCCGGTTATTTTTGAGTAAGAAAAATGTTGCTCATGCTCGCGGATAAGTTGGCTATGAGGTAGAATAAGAGTATGGCGGAGGCGGACGAGGCGAAAAAATTTGTGCAGAAAATTATAGAACAGTATTCGGATTTGCGGTTGAAGGAGGGTAAAAAATGGGCGTTTCGACCACCGAGGACGATTATTTATGAGAAAATGGGGATAGACTGTCGATTAAATGAGTACAAAATGTTGCTTTTGCATGAGCTTGGGCATGCTTTGCTTAGGCATCGGAACTTTCGGACGGATGCAGAGCGAGTAAAAATGGAACGAGCAGCGTGGGAAAAAGCACGTGAGTTGAGTAAAAAATATAATGCGGAGTATGATGAGGAATTGGTCGAAGAGAGGATGGATACGTATCGGGATTGGCTGCACCAGAAGTCGCTGTGCCCGCAATGTGGGCTGACGCGTTATCAGACAGTAGACGGGGAATATCATTGTTCATTTTGCGAGGAATATAAGGGATAAAGTGCTAGACAGAGTGAGGTAACTTTGGTATAATAAAGAAAGATTTTGGGTTCGTTCAAAGATATCGGAGGACGGGGTGGATTTCGGTGTTTTTGAACGGACCTGAAGAAAGGATATATTAATAATATGGCAAAAGCCAAATTAACAATGGATGAATTGCTGGCTGGGGCAAACGAGAGCGTCAAGCGAGCGATTGTGGGGGAAACTGTGACAGGAAAGATCCTGTCGATGAAAAAACATGAGATTCTGATCGATCTCGGAGCGCGAGGCGTGGGGATTGTGCCACGACGTGAAGTGAGTTTCGCGCGCAACTTGAATGTCGGCGATGAGGTTTCGGCGTCGGTGATCGAGGCGGAGATGGGCGATGGTAGCGTATTGCTAAGCCTACGCAAAGCTGCGAAAGAAAAAGGTTGGGATGAGATCCAAGGGAAATTGGACGCAGAAGAAGTTGTCGAGATTACGCCGTTTGATGCAAATCGTGGAGGTTTGTTGGCGGAATACGAAGGAATCCGGGGATTCTTGCCGGTGTCGCAACTTTCGGCAGAACATTACCCACGGGTTGGTAGTGCAGACAAGGACGAAATCTTGCAGAGGTTGAATGCGTTAGTTGGGCAACCGATGAAAGTGCGGATTTTGGACGCGAACCGCAAGGATAATAAACTAATTTTCTCTGAGAAAGAAGCCGTGAAAGACGGTCTTGCGGAACGATTTGCCGAACTGAATGTTGGTGACGTCGTGAAGGGGATTGTGACGGGTGTGGTCGATTTCGGGGCGTTTGTGAATGTTGACGGCGTCGAAGGATTGATCCATATTTCGGAAATTTCTTGGGAACGAGTGAATAATCCAGCGGACTATGTTAAGGTTGGCGAGACGGTCGAAGCGAAGATTATCGCGATTGATAAGGAACGCTTGTCGCTGTCAATTAAGCAATTGACAGAAGACCCGTGGCTTTCGGAAGTTGAAGAGCTGAAGAAAGGCGATGAAGTCGAAGGGACGATTACGCGAATTACGCCGTTCGGGGCGTTTGTCCAGATTTCGCCAGCGGTGGAAGCTTTGGTGCACGTGTCAGAACTCGGGAATGGAAATGATGCAGATCCAGAAAAGGTTTTCACTTTGAACGAGCGCAAGAAATTTAAGATTCTCGACATCGATCGAGATGGACGCAAGATTAGCTTGACGATTGCATAGATAGTTTCACAAAAGCGCTCCTGTTGTGTTGCACGATGGAGCGCTTTTTGGTGGGGTAGTGACATTGAATAATATTTTGATTAGTCGTTAGCCGACGCAGCTTTGAAGCTTTTGACTTTGGTTTTCGGTTTGTCTGCGCTGAGACTGGTTTCATAAATGACGCGCGAAAATTCTTCAATGATGGTCTGACGATCGAGGTTTTTGGGGTCGGTGATGCGGACGAAGGGGAGACGCGCGCTTTTGAAAAATTTTTCCATGTCTTTCGGGTCACTGCCGAGGGATTTAGATCTTTTGCCGTCGTCGAGTTTGATGGCACAGACAGGACGCAAGGTTTCTTTGTTGCAGAAAACGAAGTTGACGGTTTTTTGGTCAATGAAACTATAGGCGGCTTCGCGGTTTTGGCGACCGACTTTATGACTGAGTAGGGCGGAAAGCTGGACATCAGGGATGACATAGAACTTTTGACCGAAGATATCGTTTAGGAGTTGGAAACAATGTTTCTCGGCGCCGGTCATGAGTTGTTTGCGGGAACGATAATGACAGCGCGACATCATGTCGCGTCGGTTTGCGGTAGTTTCAAAGGCGGCCAAAACTGAGACTACGAGAAAAGTAGCCACTGCGACTCCTGCGACGGTAATCATAATACGGTCCATATTGTTAGTATTTTATCACAGGTTATGAATAGTGTCAAAATGATGAACTAACTAGAAAGAGAAAGAAGGGATTGTCTACTTGACTTTCTGGATGATGCATGCTATAATGGAAAGATAGGCACCTTAAAATTAAATTTTGCAGAAAAACGGATGCAAATCGTCAGGAGGACCGAAAGGGGCCTAGGAAGACGAGAAAAAAATGTAACCAAATTTTTATGAAAAAGGAGGGATTTTATGGAATTTGGTGAAATGATAAGGAAAGCGCGGCTCGAGAAGGGGTTGTCGCAGGCGATGTTGGGAAAAGCAGTAGAACTGCATCGTTCGACAATTATGAGCTATGAAAAACACGGTAAAATGCCGAAAGATGCGCGGACTTGGCGTATGCTGGAGGAGGTTTTGGATTTGGATCTTAGCCAGTTTTTCCGCGAGAGTCGGGAGCTTGATCGCTTCATGGGTATGTGTAGTCGCAATTATGGGTTACATAATCGTGAAATCCAGATTGATTTTTCTGAACTGCGGAGAGATTTGCACTCGGAGAATGAGCGACAGCTTCGATATTGGGAGACAATGTTAGAGTTTGTCGCAGAAGCTGGGGGCTTGACGAAAGAATGCGTGGCAGAGATTGATTTGACTCAGGAAGAAATCAGAAAGATTCGGAAGCGGCGTGAGATGCGAGCCTGGCAGAAACAGCATGATAAACAACAAAAGAGGAGGCAGCCAGTTCCGATTTATCAGCGGGGGGGGGGCAAAATTTAATTGAACAAACCAGGGGAAGGGGCATATATTATATATTGTGTCCTGGACCCTGGGATTTTTGTTGAAAAATAAAAAAGTGTGGTATAATGAAAAAGATAATCCCCGGTAGCTCAATGGTGGAGCAAGAAGCTGTTAACTTCGAGGTTACTGGTTCGAGTCCAGTCCGGGGAGCCAAATTGTATTGATTTTGGAAGCCGTGCAGGCTTTTTTAGAGTATAGATAAGAAATGATTATGGCGTATTGACGCGAGAAAGGAGCTGGCATGGCGAATGATGAAACAGAAAAAGTGATTCGCATCGCTGGTTCGATTACGGTTGATGAGTTAGCGCAGGCGTTGGGGCTCAGTGTGACGGCGCTGATTGGAGAATTGTTTAAAAACGGAATTGTGGCGACGATCAATCAGCGATTGGATTTCGAGACGGCAGAGATTATGATTCAAGAGCTGGGCATGAAAAATGTGCGGCTTGAGCGAAAGAATACGGCATCGAAGTTATCGGATGAAGGTCGCCGAGAATTGAGCAAAGATGCAGTGTCGCGTCCACCAGTGGTGGCGGTGATGGGGCATGTCGATCATGGAAAAACGACTTTGCTCGATAACTTGCTTCAGAAAAAGACCGTGGCGACCGAGGCGGGGGGAATTACGCAACATATTTCGGCATATCAGTTGACTCATGACGGGCGAAAGATTACGTTTCTCGATACGCCAGGGCACGAAGCGTTTGCGGCGATTCGCCAGCACGGAGCAATGTTGACGGATATTGTAGTGATTGTGGTAGCGGCGGACGATGGCGTGAAGCCGCAAACTGTGGAAGCGATTAAGTTCGCGCAAGGTGCGAATGCGAAAATCATCGTGGCGATTAATAAAATTGATCGCGAAGGCGCGGATGTGGAGCGTACGAAGGCAGGGCTGGCGGAACATGGTTTGATGCCAGAAGAATGGGGTGGCGATATTATGATGATCCCGGTGTCAGCGAAGACTGGTGAAGGGCTGGAAAAATTGCTCGAGAGTATTTTGTTAGTGGCAGATGTCGAAGAATTGAAGGCGGATGTTGAAATCCCAGCAGAGGGGCTGGTGATTGAGAGCCATATGGAGACAGGAAAAGGTAGTGTGGTAAATTTGCTTGTGACGGGCGGAGAGCTTAGAGTGGGCGAGTTTGTCGTTGCAGGAAGTGCTTATGGAAAGATTCGGACGATGGCGGATTTTCGAGGGAAACCGAAAGGGAAGGCGGGTCCGTCAACGCCAGTGACAGTGACAGGATTCAAAGAATTACCGAATTTTGGGGATCGATTCTTGGAATATAAAGACGAAAAAAGTGCGAGAAAGGCGGCACTTTTGAATGCGCAAGGTGTGGCAGATGATGCAGCGAGCGCGAACGTGACGAGTAGGGATCTTCTTAGAATGATGAATGTCGAGGACAACTCTAAAATGTTCAATGTGATTGTAAAAGGTGATGTGCTTGGGAGTGTGACGAGCGTGGTGGATTCGCTGAAGTTGATTGATACAAAAGGTGAAGTGACGCTGAATGTGGTGGCGACTGGCGTAGGTGATGTGACAGAAAATGATGTCTATATGGCGGCGGGCGATGAAAACACAGTGATTTATGGATTTAATGTGAACGTGCCGACGAATATTGCGAAACTTGCGGCGCGAGATGGCGTGGAAGTGAGAAATTTCCGAGTGATCTATGAATTATTAGACGACGCGAGAGAAAGCATGGAAAAGTTGCTTGGTGAGGAAGTGGTTGAAACAGAAGTCGGGAAGATGGAAGTAATGGGGGTGTTCCGGGTGACGAAGACAGAGCTGATTGCAGGCGGAAAAATGACAGATGGGAAGCTGATACCAGGCGTAGTGGCGAAAATAGTGAGAAAGAAAGAGGCACTTGGGGAAGCGGAAGTCGAGAGTGTACAGAAGGAAAAGATTGACGCGAAGGAATTGGTTGAAGGGGAAATCGGGGGACTTGCAATGAAAACGGAGCGGAAGATCGAGCTCGCAGTGGGAGACAAGCTGGAGTTCTTCACGCGAGAGACGAGGCAGAGGAAGTTGGGAGAATAAAAGACTATTTTCTTAAAACATTGAGCTAGTGCTTGTAACTGGCTCGATTTTTGTGGTATGTTCAGGGCTGAAGAATATTGGGATAATTATGGGGAATAAAAAGACGTTTTTGAAATACTTGGATACCTATGTCTTTATCGACGTGAGTAATATTCGGTTGGCTTGCATGAAGACTCTAGGGTTTCGCCCGGATTTTGTAAAAATTTTGCGCTATTTTCAGAGTAAGAGTCCTAATCTACGAGACATTCGTTATTATGAAGGTATTGCAGATGATGATGAGAAAAAGCGCAAAATGTTTGATTTTCTCGGTCAGAAAGGTTATACAATTTGTTCTTTGGAGCGCAAGGCTTATACTTCGATACAAATAGAAAAACGAGAGGCGAAATGCCCGAAATGTGGCTATCAATGGACGGCTAAGTTGAGTAATGAACATAAAGTTATGAAATCTAATGTGGATGTGTATCTCGCATCTGATATGGTGGCGACTGCTAGTCATGCGAATGGCAAGCCGGTTCGGGTTATCCTAGTTTCTTGCGATGGAGATTATACTGAAGCGATTAAAAATGTGTTAGCGATTAACCCTAATGCTTCGGTGGTGGTTTGGGCCACTCCATATGTAAAAAACTATCGTAAAAATACTTTGTCGGCGCGCTTAAAAAATCTCGTAAAAGAGGTTGGAAAACCGAGATTCCTACTTTGTAGTATAGAAGATATACGACCAAAAATTGAAAGTGATTTAAAAGTATAGCACTAAAAATGGGAGTGGCTCCGTGCTTAGCGCGGTTGGCACTCCCGAGGTTGGGGATTTTCACCTGTATCCTTATCCTAGAACAGATTAGCAAAAAATGCAAGGGCTTTCTGGAAAATGTTCAGAAGTCCGTAAAAAACATAAACAAAATGATTGACAATACGCTCACGCTTTGCAATAATAGAGGGCATATAAGGTTATATGATTTAAGGTCGTAAAAAAGGAACAACCAAAATGAAACTAAACAAAACTACAAAAATTGGCTTCGCGGGAACCGCGGGCTGTTTGGGTGTGTTGGGGTTACTTGCGGTTGCTATGCTTTGTCCAGTGCGTAGCGAAGGTGCAAGTGCAGCGGATTGTACCGCGGATAGTACAGACCCAGATTGTCTAATTAGCACAGCGTCGACACGGGTGGCGACAAATGTCGCTTCGGTGATCTCGATCGGGTTAGACCCAGAGGTCGACATCGATGTTACACCAACGGCGGATGGAACATTTAGCAGTTCGACGGCAAGCATGACGGTCGCGACGAATAGTTCGTCAGGATATAAAATCTATATGAAAACTGCGGACGGGACCCAGAACTTGAATGGAACGGGGACAAATGCATCGAAAATTGGTGCAGTGACGAGCGGAAAAACGCCGTCGGGTTTCGCCAAGAATACTTGGGGTTATAACCTTAGCAAAGCAGGAGTGACGATTGGTGATAATACCGCCTATCAGCCAGTTCCGGCGACGTCGACGAGTTCGGTTGGTTCGGGGACAAATACAACAGCGACAAGTGACCAATATCAGTTGACTTTCGGGGCGAAGGTTTCTTCGGATCTCCAGACTGATACTTATAGCAACTCCGTGACGGTTTCGGCAGTAGCGAATCCGGCGCAGATTACGACATTGAATCAACTGACTTATATGCAAGATATGAACTCGGGTATTTGTGATAAGTCTCCAGTTGGAATGGAAAAACAATTAACGGATACACGTGACGGTAAGCGCTATTGGGTCGCGAAGATGAAGGACGGGAACTGTTGGATGAACCAGAATCTTGACCTTGATATCAAAGCGGACAAGGGGTTGAGCTCTGCCGATACGGACATTACGGCGAATTGGAACTCAAGTTCGACGTATCCGCCAAAAACGACGGAGACTGCAGTGCCAGCGCAAGAAAGTAATCTAAGTCAGACCGATACGCGGTCGTGGGACCTGGGGATGTGGGTGCTTGCAACGCCGACTGAGACCACGAGCTGTGGTGATGTGACGGATATCGCAAGTTGTCAGAATGTCGGATTTGTTGACGTTTCTGGATCAGATTGGAAGCCAACTTTCAATGCGCAACAAGGTGTTTATACTGGTCCTGGTAATTATGCTGGAAAGACGACTTATATCGCGGTTGACTATGCAAACAAGACTTATGATCCGCATTACTTGATTGGTAATTATTATCAATGGAACACGGCAACTGCTGGAACTGGCGGCACGATCACGAGTGCTGACGCGGCTGGTAGTGTTTGCCCGAAGAATTGGAAACTACCAACAAGTGGGGATTCTGTGAGTAGTTTGAAGGATGA
>CARTQV010000018.1 GCA_949070545.1 uncultured Candidatus Saccharibacteria bacterium
GACGGTTTGTTCTGGAAAAGCAGCTTTAACCTTCGCAGAAATAGTTGCAGCAGCGTGAGAATAAAGATCTGCACCAACATATGACGTATGATCTTTCAAGCTCATACCTGAGCTACACATAATATCTTTCTCATTGCACCAAGTGCCGAGTTTATTAAAATAGCCGTCAGATTGGTATGGTCGTAGGCTACCTAAGACACCTTCGTAGGCGTGACAATCGGGGGCATGAATGCGATAGTTTGAATGCTCACGCCCTAAGCATGCCGCTGGCATTAAGCCTTTTCCTTCGGGAAGATAGAGCTTCGGATCGCCAAAGGTGCTCGCATAAACTATTTTTTCGGCATCGAGTTGCGGCAACGTGCGTGAGATAACCATCGCTCCCTGAGAGTAACCGCCGAGGACAAATTTCGTTGCTGGACAACTAGCGCTGGCCTTCGTAATATAATGTTGTAATTCTCGACTGCCTTCGAGGACGCTGGAGCCGAATTTCGAACTTTCTCCACCACTGACGACTGCTCCGAGCAAATTAGCATAGCCATCGAACGACCCCGCTACAGCAACAGCTGGATATTGAAAGCCATCTTGGGAAGCACTGCCTAACTCATAGAACGCATAATCTAGATCTGCGCCTGACATGGCAGTAGTAATTTCTTTTTTCCATGCCAACAAACTTTGATCGTTGAGGGCTTCGCCAGAACCACGCGCAAAGATGAATTCGAGATCGTGGCAACCTTTCGCAGCGACATCTGGCGCGTAAAAACTATTAAGGCCGGCAATTATTCCGAGCGCGCAAAAACAAGCATAGAGTTTATGCATTCTTCCTCCAAATCTGAGTTATTATTGGTATTTTCGCGAGTATAACAAAAGACGAGCTGAAGTCACAAGCACTAGCTCATTATTTTGCGAAAATCACCAAATAATTTCGGATTTTCCCTGTTTTTTCAGGAATTCGTTCGCCTTTTTGAAGTGATTATTTCCGAAAAATCCGCTATGTGCAGAAAGCGGAGAAGGATGCGGCGACTCCAGAACCAGATGTTTTTCTTGATTAATCATGCTTGCTTTGCTACGTGCATCACGGCCCCAAAGCAGAAAACCGAGATGATCACACTTTTCGTCAAGATATTGCACGACTGCTTCGGTGAAGGTTTCCCAGCCCTTGCCGCGATGCGACCCAGCTCTGTGAGCTTCGACCGTAAGCACATTATTCAGCAATAGCACACCTTGTTTCTGCCAGTCAGACAGATTACCCGTTTTGCTGCGGTGCTTGCCATATTCAGCATCAATCTCTTTATAAATATTGACGAGCGAAGGTGGGATCGGTTGAGAGTTGGGGACTGAAAAGGCCAATCCGTGCGCAGCACCAGGTGTGTGATAAGGGTCTTGGCCAAGAATAACTACCTTCACGGCGTTTAAATCCGTCGTGAAGGCTTGAAAAACTTGCGTCTTAGCTGGAAAAACTGTCTTGGTCGCATAAGCTTCATGCAAAAACTTGCTTAATCCTTTGAAATAGGGTTTTTGAAACTCAGTTTCGAGAAATGATTTCCAGCTATCATGCATATCCTAGGATCTCGTGGATTTAGATTTTGCGGTCGACTTTTTCGCAGCCGGCTTCTTCGCTGCTTTGGCAGTTTTCGTTGCACTAGTCTTCGTCGTTTTCGCAACTTGCTTACGGACTTTCGTATCTTTAGCTTCTGTTATTTCTTGCCCCTTATTCCCAGGCTTTACACTGCTCATAATAAAACCAAGGCCAAACAGCAACCCGAGTAGTCCAGTAATTGCGCCAATATACGGCACGAGCGACAGCAGCCCGAGTATCACAATACCGACCAACGCTTCTAGATAAGCATTACTCTTCGCTTTTATAACTTTTTCAATCAGAACATGACCAAGCCAAAGTCCTGCAAAACCCTGAGAGAGATAAATCATGACGAGATATAGTGCTAGCACAACCAATGCAATCGGGGCTGCGACGACTGTGCAGAGAGCCATAATAGCGAAGATTGGCACGCCAACTAATACAGCGAGACCAAGGGCAAGGTTCTTACCGAAGCTGGCTGCAGTGGCATTCTGAGCGGCCTTCTCATGTAACTTTGAGCTTAACGCCAGAACCAGAGCCATAGCAAGGAACAGACCTGCAATACTCAGGAGCTTACCATAAATTGCCGTCACGAGCAGAGCACTATCACTAACTTCTTCAACATGATAGCTTTCGGTTTTCCCAATTTGCACACCGTTACTGTTTAACCCACTCACGACCGCACTATCGTTGTAAGTCAGGGTACCAGCAACAGTAACATTTCCCTCAAAGCGAACCTCTGAAGCATTCAGATCAACGTTCCCGGCGATTTTCACATCCTTGAACACGACGCTACCGGCGCTAGCAGCGAGACTACCCCTCAAATCACTTTTGACGGTCAAGCTACTTGCAGCTGCAAATACGTCACGTCCAATATGGGCATTCGGTTCCAGAGTCACCATATTACCAGCAAAATAGGCATCGCGCGCAGTGGCGCCAGCGAAGTTGATGACATTACCAGCGACGAATCCGTATTCGGCCGCTGTGCTGAGGTTCAAAGTATTTCCAGCAATAAACATTAAACCTGTAGAAGCGGTGAGATCCGTCGCGATATTATTTCCAGCAACGAATAGATTTTTTCCCATCCAAAGACTAGCGAATTCTTTTGCTTCGTCGACAGAGTCCACAAAAGTCGGCTCGACTCCTGTCTCGATCGTCCGATCACGATAAAGTTCGCCATTTTGCCATTTTTCTTCAAAATCTTCAACATAAGCTTCACAATCAGTTGACCGAATATCTTCTGAGCAATCGGCCGCTTCGAGCGCAGCTACGGGCGCGGTTAGACCGCTGACTGCCAGTCCTCCACAAATTAAACCAACAAATATCTTTTTCATATTCCTCCTTAATGAATATTTTTATCGATCTCAACGTCCGAGATTTCATATTTACGTTTCTGGGCAACATAAGTCAATAACTTTGTGGCAGCCCAGCCGACAAGGGCGAGGATAAAGAAGTAGATAAATCCAAAAGTTGTAAACTCTGGTTCGCTCTCTGTGAACAGCCCGAGAATCGCTGCGCCGGCCGACATTGATGTCACAATCGTGAGACTATTGATACTGCTAGACGTGACATCTTGTTTGATCCCGTCAAACAACTTCTGGGCAGAAGAGACGTAGGCTCTTGTCATATCCCAAAGGTCGCGAATATATTCTAGGGTATCGCGCAGGGTTTCATAGCGATAACCGGAGATTGCCAGAAACTCCCGCAAGTCATCATCCTCTTTCGCGATACGCTCGCGTGTGGATATATAAGTCGACATTTGACGAATACGACCATCGATCAAAGTGACAGTCTTCGCATAACTCTCTAGCTTAGTCGAAAACTTTACTACGTCACTACCTTTGACCTTTGCGCGATCTTTAACGTTATCGATTTTCTCCCAAATAATACGATGTAGGTTCAAATAGCGATGAAGTTGCCCCTTGAACTCACGAATGAAGACTTGTTCTTCGATATAACGCTCAATATGTGGGATATTCGTAGCCTTTTTGTTGTTGATGAAATAATATTTGTCGCCGCGAAGGACGCTGTAATCTTTATTGTCAAACTCGAAATATTTTTGGCGCTCAGTTTTTGACAAAAGTTCGGCGATATCCTCGCGCGAGGCCTTATCACAAACAACAAAATATGGATAAATATTCTCGATGTGAGCAAGTTCTTTCGGAACTGGCGCACCTAGACTAAAGATGTAATTAATCGCGGGTGACAGCTTCGATTCATAATAATCTTTCACTCGTTCAATGTCGGCGAAAAGTGTCTCCTCGCTAACATTACTGCTGCGCAGAACAATCAGCCCGTCCTCGAAAATCTTGACGTGGATATGGTCGGCGGTCACGAACAAAATATATTCTTCGCCCGAGACACCATACTCAATACTGCCAATATCAAGATTTTTACGCAAGTCAGCAAGTTTTTTCTTGCTAAGCTTGAGCTGTGATTCACCATTGCGCAGGAAATCATAAATCTCGGAAAGTTGAAGCATCGTGCGTTGGAACCAACCACCGATATAAATGCTATTGATTTTCATTTGCCTTCCCTTTTCCCTTGGTTAAATCTCATATTCGAAAAACTTTGCGTCAGCCACTTTGAAACCGTAATGTTTATACATGGCGTGAGCGGCCTCACGGATATTGTTCGACCAGAGCTCGACTTTTTTCACGCCGTGGTCGCGACAAATCTGGAAAGTTGCGTCGAGCAACTTCGTGCCAAGATGGTGACGACGGTAATCTGGGTGCACGCAAACATGGTTCAGGATTGCGTAAGTCCCCATATCGTCATAGATTGTAGGGATTAATGTGATTTTTAGGTGCGCAACAAGTACATTCCCAAGATAACCGTTGACATAAATCTGGTTCGGATCGCCCTCGGTTTTTTCCCATGCTGCGCGAGCATATTCAACCGTGTCTTCTTGGCCGAAACATTTGTTAATCAGAGCGACAATATCTTCTAGGTCCGCAGCAGTAGCTGGACGAAAAGTTACCTCCTCCATAATACCTCCTATTAGTTATCCTTATGATAACACAGTTTAGTCGATCTGAACAAGTTTTTGTCGGCCACGTGCACCGGTTTTGATTTTGATGCGAGTTTTTGCTACTTGAAAATGCTGCGCAAGGACCTTGGTCAAGGCAATATTCGCCGCTCCATCGATTGGCTTCTCACGCAGATAGACTATCAACTCTCCACCGCCCGTTTCGATAACCAGTGGGCCTTTTTTGGATCCAGGCTTGACCATAACCTGGTAAATCATTTCAAAATCCAATCGATGATTTGAGGCTTGAGTTGGAAATATTCTTCGGGCGTGAACTGTGTATTCGCAATGCAATATTCGTGATCGGTCAGGTGACTACAGAATATACATTCATTCAAATTGCTGGCGTCCTGGATGAAGAATGAATTACTGATTTTGTTCGAGCAAATCACGTTATAAGAATTCGTGCAAGTATTAGAATCGTCAACTCGCAAACAAAAGTTTAGACCGGTGCTACGTTGGCAAGCGATCACAAACTCGCTATCATAAGTCCCGTCACAGAATAACATATTCTTGCAACCGCCACAGTTTGTCGAAGCATAGACATTGTTTGAATTGTAGATCGGGTCGCTCGCGACGACGTTTTCACTGTTATAAACTCGCTCTGTACTCGTATAGTTAATCGAATCCCACGCTTCTAGAATCTCCGACAGACTTTTAAAATCACGCTTTTCAAGCATCCAGCCTTTGTCATTGTCGTAGTCATCTGTTTCGTCCACGGTCATGTATTTTTTCGCGTTTGGCATGGCAGTCCAGGTTGGGCGTTTGCTTAAAGTTGTCTCCACAGCGGTTGGCAACTTGATGTCAAAGGCGAATTTTTTGCGCAATTCGTCTAGATTGAGGTCATTATCGCGCGCGAAAATCGCACGAAAAACCTTGTTCGCGATATTTAGAAAATCTTGGTCAGACATTTTGCTCCTTTGATAATTTTTTACGATTGGTGGTATTCTCGAACATGAGTGTTTCGACGGTGATATTCGTATCAAACAAAAGTTGAATCTTTTTCGATCGTTGCCGAGCCGTAGACGTGGTTATTTCATCATCAAACTGTTTCACCAGAGGATTTTCAGGCGGATTATAGTCAGGGGTTTGAGCCTTGAATACGGGATATAGCTCTCCTTGACGACTAATTTGAACGAGGCATTCTCGAGCTTTCAGACCTACAAAAAGTTTTGCCATCGTGTAATTTGGGAGATTTAATTTGGAGATTATCAACCAAAGTGCGGGCGTCACCACGAGCAATTCGGAAGATATAATAATTGCTGGCATTTGCGAGAATCGCCGTGCGTAAACCAGAACTAACTTGGGCAAAATACTGTCCGGCTAAGATCACCGACACGCCAAACTTGCGCATCTCTGACAGGAAACGCACCAAAATCGGATTTTCGATCACGGCAACTTCGTCAATAATAATTATTAAGTGTTCGGAGAACCTGCGCCTTTCCGCTACCAAGAAGAGTTGCTGCATTAAGAGCCCGGCTATCGTCTGAGTAACTTTGTCTCCAAGCTGCAAACGACTGAGCGAAAAAATGCTCAAAAAGTGATGTTCCATTACTTCCGCAACACTTTTAGTTCCTGCGCTATTAAAAACCGACAACATTTGCATTTCGTCAATAAAGGCCATAATTGGCGCAAAAGCTAAATCATAAGACCCGGATTTCAACTCTTGAAACTCAGTCAAGAAAAAACGCGAAACGCTGAGAGGAAGTTGCGATTTTAGCCGCGTCAAGGTTTCATTGCGATATTCGGTTTCAGAAAGAACGCGTCGCAAGGTCGAAAAATCAAAACTCTGATCAAGCAAAAGCAGATAAATCGTATGCCGCAGAACTCGTTCGAGGCGGCCGTTATAGCCCTCTCCGATCAACGAACGAAAAGTGCTAAGCATTAGCTCGACGCTGACATTGAGGTTCTCGACATCTTGCCGAAACAAATCGACGCTGCGCTCGGTACTTCGAAAATCGATAATTTCTTGATCAAGGACTTCGCCGAGGTTATTTTTCAAAGCGTCGTGCGGGTCAATGACGACAATTTTGTAATCTTGCTTAGCTTTTTTATAAATCTGCGCAATCAAAAGACAGAGAAACCGTGATTTTCCTGCACCGCTGCTACCAAGCACAAGTGAGTGCTTTGCGAAGTCAAAACCCAGCAAGTCGAGTCCTTGATCCCCTTCTTCATAAGGAAAATTATCCAACAATAGCAGCGGTTGGTCGAGGCCCGAGCTAGCTAAGCGTTGGACTTTTTCGCTATCTAGATAAGTCGGAATCTTTTTGTAGCGGAGATGTTGGTTTTTGGAGAAGTTGACACTACAAAGTTCGGCAGGGGAGATAAAAGCAAGGGAACGTACATGAAGCTTCCCTGCCTTTTTGAAGGTGATGGCGTTTGTTGTAATGCAAGCTTCTCCGCAGGCACTGAAACTGCAATCTATACTAACGAAGTCGCAATTTCGCTTTTCTAGTCGGTATAATAGCTGCGGTAATTCGCAAGGTTTGGGTCCGAGGCGAAAAGGTAGTTTTGGCGTAACTAAACGTGAGTTTTTCCCTGGCGCTTTTGGCAAAGCTTTTAAAAGAAAATCACCTACGCCGAGACTGGAAGGCAGAGGCAGCGGGCTCTCGAGGTAATAATGTAGGGTGTTTCGTGTGAGCTCAATTCGAATCGACCAATGTGCACGCCAACCAATATAGCGTTTCAGAGCCGTGAAAAACTGTCCCCAACTCGAAGCCTCGAGATTTGGCTTGCTAAGATAAATCTCATACCACTGCCCAGACATGCAACTATTATACCATATAATATATGGTATAATAACAGAGATATGAAGAATCGTTGCCATTGTGGGCTCAAGGAGCATTTCTGTCATTTCCGAGCGAGAAAACTCGGGGCTCTAGGTTTAGTTTTGATGGGTATACATATTATATTTCATATTGTTGAATGCTTGGTTCTGCCGGCTATCTTAATCGGATTAAGTGGACAAATACAGGTCGAAACTGAGACCCGAAATCCCGCAGGTAACGAGCAGAATAAAGTCGAAGATTATGGTCTATGGCGAGAACGCACGATGCTAATTCAAGGTCCAATCTTGGTCGATTATTTTCCGCAGAATACCCAATAGATAAAAGCGCCCATAAAGCCGGCAACGGCGACCACTAAAACTCGAAACAAAACACCGCAAAACCCAGAAAACCAACGGCGAACCTTGTGGCGGTCGTAGCGTTTAATTGCGTCCCAAAGTTCATCATGAATCGTAGCATCTTCACGCAAGGCACGACGCATAACGCTCGTCACAGCATCAATCGCGAGAACTTGGGTATCCAGACAGCCAGAAAACGTGCGCGCGAAACGCTCATTGTTTTTCGTGCGCTTTTCGAGGCGCAATAGACGCTGCTCAAGGTCCTTTAAATGGTCAGCTTTTTTGGTAGTTTTTCGTGTAGCTGGGCTACTGGTTTCTTGCGACCGAACAGGGTCTGTTTTTTTGCTCATGCGGGGCCTCCACTCTCCGTTATATTGATCCGCCTTGCCCAAGAGCGTTTTTCCCTTTTTCTTTTCCCACTCGTTCTTCACCCTAGTATAGCATAAAAGATTTTCGCGCGTGTAAAAAATATTGAACAGAATTGTTGTATTTTTTACAACGATTAGATTACTTAATGATATGCTACAATAAGCATAATGAGGAAGTGGAGCAAAAAGTCGAAATTAGCGAAGATTGTCGTTTCTTTAGGATTAGTTTTGTTGTTGATAGCGATTGGGCTCATCGCTTATGAAAACTCGGCCTTACGGAAACTAGAGCGGGTCGGATATAACCGCGAGGAAGTCGAGACGATTCTAGAGATGGTCGAAAAAAGTGATATTGAGTTGCTTTTAGCCCATAAGTATGACGAACGCGTCGACGAGTTGGTGAAAGATGGTAATTTCCAAAATGGGAAACTCTCGGAATATTTGGATGGATTGGACAAATACGCGATTAGCGCCGAGGGGCTAATCCAACTTGTAAATCATCCAGATTATGACCCAGCGGAAGACTATAGCGAGCTAGAACGGGCGATTTTGAAGGAAAAATATTATTTGTCGCGAAATTATGAGCGGTATTTAGCAGCAGCGAGATCGGTGAACGAAGAGGTTGAGGCCGCGGAGATTGTCGCGCAAGTCAATAGTAACCGCGACCGTGAGTATTATACGGAACCTGAAGCAGCTGATATTGACGCTGGGGATTTGTTGCTTGTGAACAAATATTATTATCTGGGGCCAGATTATGATGTTGATATCGTCGCCATGGATGCAACTTATGGGCAAATCGGAGTCGAGATGGAGCGTGAGACTTATGAATATTTTCAGAAAATGGCAGAAGCGGCACTCCTTGACGGCGTACAACTCTACGTCACGTCAGGCTATCGAGATTACACCGACCAAGAAGAAGTGTTTGCAAGTTATCTCGCGGAGGGTGGCGAGGCTCACGCACTAGTTTACGCAGCGAAACCGGGTTATTCCGAGCATCAGACAGGTCGCGCGCTTGATATTTTTACGCCTGGGATGACTTTGACAAGTTTCGCTGGCACGAAAGGCGCGAATTGGTTGGCCAATGAAGCTTATAAATATGGTTTTGTCTTGCGTTATCCAGAAGACAAAGTTGAGATAACTGGTTACGAATATGAGCCTTGGCACTATCGTTATGTCGGGAAAGATGCTGCAAAGACGATTTATAATGAAGGGTTGTCACTCGAAGAATATTATGCTTATTACATCGCAAGAGGTTAGGTCCTGAATTAGCCTAACTCTACTAGTTCATAATCCTTAGAACCTAAACCAAGCTCTGCGGCAGCGTCAATAATCAGGCGTCCGTTTTGTTGTTCGATGCGTTCGATCATATGATCGCGTCCAAGATCAGTGGAGCTCCAAATCATATCAATGCAAGCTTGGTCGAGGGCAACTGGGTTGAGTGACCCAGCGATGCCGATATCAGCCATACATGGCGCTTCGGGCTCCTTAGCATAATCGCAATCAATTGAAAGGTTATTTATCACATTGATATAAAGAATCGGCTTACCTTGTTCAGACATATAATCCGATACGGACTTGGCCGCCTCGGCCATTGACTCGAGAAAATCATTCTGGGATGGCAACATTTCAGCCATGTTCTCTTCCGAATCGAAACAATGATAAAATTTCTCCAAATCACGCGATTTGCCGGCCGTATGGATATAAACTTTACCAACAGCAGAAGCAACTCCAATCGCTTGGTTCTTCAGGACACCGCCGAACCCACCCATCTGATGACCTTTGAAATGGGCGAGATTAATCATTGCGTCATAGTTATCAAGATTCTTACCGATGATGTCGACTTTGAGATGTTTTCCGCCGTATACAGGAATCTCTTTGTCGCCTTCAGCGTCCATGATATCAACGACGGCGATTTTCGTGAAACCGTGTTCCTCAGCGGTTTTGAGATGTGCCTCCGTGTCGTTTCGCGCACCTTCATAAGCAGTATTGCATTCTACAAGTGTACCATGCACTTTTTGAACGAGCTTACGAATCAAATTCGGATCAAGATGATTCGGATTGCCAGCCTCGCCGGTCGAGATTTTAACAGCAACTTTTCCCGTCAAAGGCAAGCTCAACGCTTCATAGATCCGTACTAAGTTCTCGGGTGAAATTTCTCTTGTGAAATAAACTTGGGATTTTGCCATATTTTCCTTTCTAATTTCATTAATAGCTACTACGACGTTCTCCACTCGCCACGTCATCATCAGCTTTTAAAAACTTTTGGAAAACGACCTGAGCAATACGATCACCTTTTTTAATTAATAAATCATGATCGAGCACGTTAAAAACCATAACCTTTATATGTCCATCGTTATCAGGATTATTATAATAATCCGCATCAATCAACCCAATACCATTCGAAAGTACGATCCCACGACCGGGCCCAGAACTACGGTTGATCAATAGATAGCATTCATCTGGTTGACAATAAGCTTTCAAGCCGGTTGGAATGAGAACTGGTTTCTGTCCGGGCCGAAAAGCTGGGACCAGCGTATCTTCAGCAGCAGCGACATCGTAGCCTGCAGCACCCGCCGTTTCGCGACGAGGTAATTTGATATCTTTATTTTCCCACCCGCTTGCTATCTCGAAGCCTCGTTGTTTCATAGTTTCATTATAGCATGAATGTAGCGTTATTCGGTATCGACAAACTGCGAATTATAAAGTTCCGCATAGAAGCCGTTTTTCGCAAGCAACTCTTCGTGAGTACCGTGCTCGACAATGTTGCCAGCACGCATAACGAGAATCAAATCAGAATTACGAATGGTCGAAAGACGATGCGCAATCACAAAACTCGTGCGACCGTGGGTAAGCTTTTCAAAAGCGTCTTGGATGAGTTGTTCGGTGCGCGTGTCGACGTTTGA
>CARTQV010000019.1 GCA_949070545.1 uncultured Candidatus Saccharibacteria bacterium
CGGGGCAGACGCCCAGAGCATGAATGACCACAGACTATGGCCGGCGCGAATGCTGTTTGATGTAAGTTTTCAATATAATGGTAGAGGAGCGGTGATTGGACTAGTAGCGATTTTTGGGTTGATTGGGTTTTTCTTGATTTGGCGCAAACTGAAAGAAAAGCAGGACCGGAGATTTATTTTGTCGTTGTTTATTTTGGCTGTCGTTGCAATCGTTTTGATGACGCCGGTGGTTGACTGGAATTATGTTCCGAGTTTTTTCTATAAGTTACAATTCCCATGGCGGTTGCTTGAGATCGTTGCGCTAACGACAAGTGTGCTCGCGGCGTACACTTGTGGAATGTTGATGAAAGACTTTGCGGAAGAGGGGCAGAAAGTCGCAACGTTGTTACTCGGAATGTTGGCAGTGGCTCCAGTTGTGTGGATTTTCTTGCCAGCGAATTGGTTTTCGTTAGAAAATGGTGCGACCGAATGGAGCGAGGTCGAAAATGGCAGTATCGGCTGGCAAGCCGAGTATGCCCCGACTGGTATGCTTTGTTCAAAGAATAACCCCCAAGAAAAAGACGAAGACTATAAGTGTAGCTTGAAAAAGATTGAACGAGTGATTACTGAACGCGGGGCGGATGTAGAGATTTTAGAAGGAAAAGTAAAACTCGCGAATGTAAAGAAGGATGGATTGAAGGTTGAGTTTGATGTGAATAATGAGACGGAAAATGTAGCAAGAGTTGAAATACCGTTGATTTATTATCCAGGTTATGAGGCTTGGTTGGGTGATGAAGAGTTGGAAGTTGAGGCTTCGGATAAATTAGGTCTTGTGACGGTTGTGATTCCGGCAAATGTGTCTGGGAAAGTTGAAGTCTTCTATGGTGTGAGTGTGCCAACGCAGGTGGGGCTGACAATAACTTTGATTACAACTGGTGTTGGTCTGATTTGGTTGGTGATTACGGGGATTAGTGACGCGAGGATACGTAAGAAGGAGCGCGAAATTACGAAATTGATGGGGTCAGTGCGTGACGTGATTGTAAATGAGGATGTTATCGAGCTGGAGGTAGATAAATCAAAGAAGGGTGAGAAAAAAGTAAAGACAAGGAAACCCAAAATTGACGCTGCGAAGGAGTCGGTGGTGAAAAAGGCTAACGTGAAAAGAACCAAGACACAGGCTGCGACAACGAAAAGGAAGGCGGCTGCAAAAAAATCAAGTGAAAAGGAAGAGTCTACTGGAGTGAAAGAACCAAAGAAAACTCAAGTCAAGAAAAAGACTGGTACGACAGCTGCAAAGATGAAAGCTAGTGAAACAACTAGCTTGGCAGATGCACAGGAAGGGAGTAAGATTACAAGAGTGAAGGCGACATCTCGTGCACGAAAGGATCCAGAATGAAAAACTTAGTTTCAATAGTTGTTCCTTGTTATAATGAGGAATCGGCGCTAAAAATCTTTTATGAAGAAATTGTCAAAGTCAGCAAAAAACTCAGTGCGGCGGCTTTTGAGTTTGTCTTTGTGGATGATGGTAGTAACGATCGGACACTAGAAGAAATAGAAAAGCTACATAAACGTGATCAGCGAGTAAAGTTTGTAAGTTTTTCGCGCAATTTTGGAAAAGAAGCAGCTTTGCTCGCGGGGTTGGAATACGCCAAGGGTGATTACGTTGTGACGATGGATGTAGATTTGCAGGATCCGCCGAGTTTGCTTCCAGAAATGTATGATGCGGTTGTGAGCGGTAATTATGATTGTGCGGGCGCGAGAAGAGTTAGCCGTAAAGGTGAGCCACCAATCCGAAGTTTTTTTGCGAGAATTTATTATTGGATAATTAATCGTTTGTCGAAAGTTGAGATGATTGATGGAGTGCGTGATTACCGTTTTATGTCGCGTAAAATGGTGGATGCTGTGCTCTCAATGCGAGAATATAATCGTTATTCAAAAGGAATTTTTAGTTTTGTAGGGTTCCGAACGAAATGGATTGAGTTTGAACATGTTGAGCGAGTAGCTGGCGAGACGCATTGGTCGTTTTGGAAATTATTTGTTTATGGTATTGAAGCGATTTGTGCTTTTTCGACCGTACCGCTTGTGTTTGCGGCAGCATTAGGGTTGCTATTCTGTTTTGTGGCTTTCGTGATGATTATTGTGATTATTGTGAAAACTTTAGCGTTTGGTGATCCGGTGGGAGGATGGCCAAGCATGATTTGCGTGATTCTGATGATGGGAGGATTACAGATGTTGGCGCTTGGAATTATTGGCCAATATCTCGCAAAAACTTATCTTGAGACGAAACGACGACCGATTTATCTCGTGCGCGAGACTGAAAAAGATTTAGATAGAAAAGCTAATAAGTAATATTGCCATATTGAGGCACGGCAGCAATCCAGGTTTGTCCAGGAGCTAGTTTGATTTCGTTTCCTTCGTTGTCTTCGAAAATAATTTGGCTAGTTTGGGAGTTTTTGTGCCATGTGCCTTCGATGACTCCGCCATTTTGAAAGATCATAGTGTTGCCAGAGCCAGTGGTCTTAATATCTTCGTGATAACCATCAGACATTTGGCTTTCGCTAACAATCATGGCAATTACGACGCTTGGTGTGAGTTGGATTAGCTCGCCACATTCTGATTGGGTATTCGGAGTTGAGCTTTGGGGTGCACAGTCATAAACTAGATGCGGATCGCCAGTTGCATAGGAACGAGCATAAGTATTTGTTTCAGGATTGTAGGTATAAACGGTATTATAACTAGGCATAGCGCCAAAACTGATGCTCGGTGAGATGTATTCCACGATGCACTCTTCGCCATCTTCAGATTCTGGACAAGTTTGTCTTTCGCGGACGATTTTATCAGTTTCGTCAGGTGTGAGTCTTGCGAAAGCTCTCACGTCAGAAGTTCCATATCCATTATCTTTGTTGAAGGCTGCAAGTTCAGTTGAAGACGTAAATAAGTTATTCCAAGCTCGAGTTCCGCCTTGTTCACGCCACATATATTCGAGGCTTTCGTCTAAATTGCGTTGCCCGCCAGCATTAATTGCAGCAATAGCTTCAGCTGATCCTCCGGCATGCACGACGGTACAATCAAATGGCGTGTCCCAGTCGAGATAATATGGCCGCAGAGAACGAATGGGTCCGATGGCGCTGACAGTAGGGTTCTGGAAAATAGCTGCAAAACGCGTGATCCCACGTTCAGCAATTGCTTCGAAGATTACTCCGGCTTGGTTTAGACCAGCTTGAGGGCGAGCGCCATCGGCGCCGTTGGGAATTTGGATACAATAGGTTGGATTTTTGTTGAGAGCGGCGTCGGAGATTTCTTCGCCGGTCAAAACACTATAGATTGGGTCGGGGAATTCGACACGTTCGGTTTTGGCTTGTTCGGTGTCGCGGAAGATGAAGTAAGCAATAACTCCAAGTGCAATGACCAACAATGCGAGAATGGTAATGATGATACCGAGAATGATTTTTTGCTTCTTGGTGCGGGGTGGTCGTTTTGTTCTCTTATTTTTCGCGGATGGTTTAGAGGTTGGCTCTTTCGTGGGTGTTGCTGTGGATTTTTGTTGAACTTTTTTCGCACTCATGGATAAAATGTCTCCTTAGATAATTATATTTTAGCATGAGCATTGTTCATCGTAAACTACTATGCGCTTTCTAGAGCCGTGATAGTCTGGCCGATTCTGGCAAGACCAACTTCTTTTCCTAAAACTGACAATGTGAGAGGTAAGGCTGGGCTGAAAGGTGCAAAAGAGATAGCAATGCGTACGAGTGAAAAAAGCTCCGCGGGTTTTTTCTTGGTTTCGACTAGTAATTCATTTAACGTATTTTGTAATATCTCCTCACTCCACTCGATCGTTTCGAGCCTCTGCATTGTTTTTTGCAGAAGAAAACTCAGTTCCTCTTCGGAAAGTTTTTTGAGAAATTTATTTTTCATAATCATCGTGAGATCAATTTTCGGCTCTTCAAAGAAATAATTTGTCATTTCCCGCAAATCTCCGAGCGTCTTCAACCGATCATATATAATGCTAAGGACTTTCTTCTTGTATTCGTCGTCGTAGTTTTTTGCAGATTCTGGCCAAAAGCCATTGGTGCGCCCATAGAGTGCATCAATTCCCTGCTCATCGGCAATTTTGCGAATCCACTGTCCGTTTGCCCAAAGCAGTTTCGTTTCGTCGAATCTGGCGCCGGAAGTTTGGACACGAGAGAGCGAAAATTTTTTAATGAGATCGTTTTTAGTATAGATTTCTTCTTCAGTGCCGTCATTCCAGCCAAGACAAGCTAGATAATTTAATATTGTTTCGGGGAGGATGCCGCCTTTGCGGTATTCATCAACGGATTTTGCGCCATCGCGTTTGCCAAGCTTCTTGCCACCAGTTGGTCCGAGGATATGCGGTAGGGAGACTAATTTCGGGATCTTCAGGCCCAGGGTTTCATAGATTGCAAGATAATTCGGGACGCTCGAAAGATATTCTACTCCGCGACAAACATAGTCAACGTCCATTTCGGCATCGTCGACGATATGCGCGAAATTGTAAGTCGGGAGACCATCAGCTTTGATTAAGATGATGTCGTCTTGGACCTCGGGACCAGCCTTCATGTCGCCCATGACTTCGTCATGCCAGGTGCGCACTTTTGGGTCGGATTTGAACCTGAGGGGAATACCTTCGCGCCATTCGGGTGGGTTTTCGGGACGAAAATTGCGATAAAGGTAGGGAATTTTTTTTGCGTTGCATTCTTCACGATACTTTTGGATTTGCTCACTGCTAGTGTCATCAGCATAAGCGCGACCCATAGCAATAAGTTTTTTCGCCCAAGCGTGATAGATGGGCTTACGTTCGCTTTGGAAATAAGGACCGTTCGGGCCTCCAACGATTGGGCCTTCGTCCCAATCGAGCCCAAGCCATTTTAAAGTTTCCTCGATGAGCTCGGTTGCACCTTCGACATAGCGTGCTTGATCGGTATCTTCAATACGTAGAATAAACTTTCCGTGTGCCTGTTTAGCTAGTAAATAAGGGTAAATTGCACTACGGACATTGCCGATGTGGATGTATCCGGTCGGACTTGGGGCAAAACGTGTTTTCATAGAGTATATTATAGCACATGTCTTCTATAGTGACGTCACGATACTGCGGACTTGTTTTTTGGTTAGAGGAGTGCCTTCGGAGGTGATTTTATAAAGGATACCACCATTTACCCATGTTGCGTCACAATTAGCGTTCGAGATGTAAATCGTAATGCCTTGTTCGTGCGTAGTAGCGTAGTTCTCTTGCCAAGTTGGTTCGACGAAGTTACGTAAAAGCGCAGAGCTATCCCAAGATGACTTTTCTTCGATTAAAGTGAAAGTTGCATCGTCAGGTCCGTTGAAAAGCATTGTGATTTTCCCGTTTTCGGAGTTGATGTCACTGAGGGAATAATCGCGCGGGATGTAAGACGGATAAGTTGTTTCAATGCCAGTTTGCATAGCAGCGACACGAATTGAGATGTCCGGCATGTTGCTTCCGACGATTCCGATGACACCAAGAACGCAAATTGCTGCGCAAGCGATGGCGATAGCAAAACGTTTGGTACCGCTCTTGCGTTTTTTGAGCATTGGTTTTGGTGCAGAAGTTTTCGGATTAGACTCCATGGTAGCAACTGAATGCATCGCTTCTTGTAGAGCTTGGTCTCTCGATATAGCCAAACTTGGGCTACGCCGAGCTGGCATATGCATGGACTTCACCGGACGTATGACTGGGGCTTTTGCCATGTTCGTTGCGACTGGATTTGCGGTCATACGCTTCGTACGGTTATTCGCCTGCATAACCTTTGCGGAAGTTTTGGTAACTTTCGCAGCAGCACGGCTAGCTTTTGGCGAAAGTGCAATTTTTGGTGCAGTAGACTTTTTTGAAGCTTCCTGCATTTTGGTTGATTTCATGGCGATATTGATGAATTTATCGATCGTGTCGCCTAACTCGCGCATTTCTGGTATAGATTCTTCGGACTTGATGTTGTCGGCGAAAGCCTTCAATGACGAAACTTGTTCGGAGACTTCGGAAGGTTCGGTTGCGACACGGATGGATGCAATTGCGTCGGAAGCAGCGCGCGCAATTGCGTCAACAGAATCGGTAGTCGGGTTTTCGGAAAGCGAGCTAGCCGACACCACTTCTTCCTTGATAGGATTACTCATGCTATCATTCAAAGCATAGTCATTATATCCATCACCGTATTCTTTGATTGAAGCACCAAGACTAGCTGCAGCATAATCGGCGGCGATATTCATGACGAGCTCATTTGTGTCGATACTATTAGATTCAGCTTCTTTTGGCTCATTTTTGGTTGCAGATATTTCTACTTTTTCTACTTTTTCTGGCTCTTCTGGCTTCACGATTTTCGCAGATGTTGCGTCTGTCTTTTTGGTAATCTCTATTGTGCTGCTACTGGGCTCATCGGCGCCGAATTCGACGATATTAGGCGTAAAAACAACTGACTTTGTTTTGATGGGGGTATCTTTTGCTTCTTGGAGTTTTTGTTTCATTTGGCGAGCCTCCTCTTCTTTGGCGCGAGCCGCTTCGAGATCGGCGGCTTTCACGCGTAAATTAACCAAGCGCGAAGGAGCAACTGGAGTTTCGGGCTCGTTATTCTCGTGTGTGGCGTTTCTGGCGGCTTCTTCGACAACGATATTTGATGGTCGACGAACGTAGCGTCTATTCAAAGTAGTCGAAGCTTGGGTCAATCGATGAGTAGCTGAGCTGGAAGGGCCAGAACTAATCTGTATCTTACTCATTTAATAACTCCTCATCATACTTTTGCTTATGTCTATTATAACGGCAAGCGTAATAAAAAAGCAAGAGCAAATTTTAGTTATTTTTGACATATTATAATATAATAGGTTTATGCAATTTGAAGAACGTGAGCGTCAGAAACGGCGACATTTGATTAAGGTGATGGTTGCTGAGGCGGGGATGGTTTTTGCGGTTTTGGTGATTGTGGCGGTGGCGATTTTGGCAGCGATGGGATTTTTTGTGGGGAGTAATGGCAGTATTGAGCAATCGGGACTAATCCAGATCCATTCAACTCCGACGGGTGGAACAGTGGAACTAGACGGTTCGGTACTTTTCTCACGGACGAACTTGAGTCGCACGATGTCAGCTGGCGAGCATCACCTGAAGATCTCGCGTGACGGCTATGATTCTTGGGAAAAAACTATCAAAATGTATTCGGGAATGTTGATTCGACTATACTATCCGCGGATATTTTTAGAAAATCGCAAACAAGAAGAAGTTGCTGCGCTGAAGGATAATTTAGCGTTTTATTCCATTTCAAGCGACAAGACAAATATTTTGTATGGTGAGAAAGGTAGTGCAGAATGGACTCTAGTGAATATTAAGAATGATGATGTGCGCAAAACCCAACTTGATCTCACGGAAGTCTTGCCGGAAGCTGAGGAAAAGAAATTTGGTGGGGGGGTGGAGATTTTGGAGTGGAATAAAGATAGCGATCATGTTTTGGTGCGAGTGACGACTACGCAGAAAACGGAGTGGATTCTGGTGAATCTGAAAGATGTGAATAAGAGTTTGAATCTGAGCAAAACTTTTGGATTGGAATTCGAGCGCATAGAAATGATGGACCATTCGGCGGCGCAACTATTTGCATTGGAAAATCACCATTTACGTAAGATTAATACTTCAGACCAAGCAATTTCTCGGGTCCTGCTTGAATCGGTGCTGGATTTTGATACGAATGGAACGGATATGATTTATGTTGCGCAACGAAAAAAAGATGAGCAGAGCGAAAAAATCGTGGGAGTTTATCGTGATGGAGAAAAAGCGGGGACAGTTGTTGCAAGTTTTGCGCAAGAAAAAAGTGTGAAAGTTGCCCTGACAGGATATTATGATGAGGACTATCTGGTAATCGTGGATGATGATAATGTGAATATCCAATACGGAACGCTGCCGAGCTATCGAGAGGATATGTCAGATTTAGGTGAAGATTCGGAATTGAAATATTTGGTGACGGATCTTGCGCTGTCGGTGGTTCCAAAACAACTCAAAGTGAGTCCGGATGGAGAATATATTGTGGCGCAGAACGAGATGCAATATATGGTAATTGATCTTGATATGGGTGATTTGTATGAATATAGCTTGGACACTGGGAATATGCATTGTTTTGAGGATGGCATGATGTCAGTAATTGCAAATGGTAATTTGGAAGTTTTTGATTTTGACCACACGAATCGGCGTATGTTGGTACAGAAAGTGGATGCGGGAAATAGTGAGCTTAGTGCAGTGACGACACGGTCAAAAAATGCGGTTCTGGATTATGATATTGCAATCGCAAACAATAGTAAATGGTTATACTATGTTGTGCGTTCAGACGATGGTTTGAGCTTGGTGCGCGAAAAAGTGCGCGAATGATAAAATTAGATAGAGACTAACTGCCGAAGATTCCCTGCCAGATTTTTTCGAAGAAAGAGGGTTCGTTCGCGGGCATCGAGGTGTCGGTGGTCGAGGCGGGAGTTTCTGGTTCTGAAGTAGCTTCTTCGGAGTTATAAGCAGGACTGATTTGTTCTGCACTGATTAGTAAGCGATAACGCGAAGTTCCGAGTGGTGTACAGGTGATGAGCGTCAGAATTGGCTTGTCGGTGGGGTAAATCAGACTTCCTACGTCAGTCGGCTCAACGGTTTTACGCCCAGTCATTTGGTAAGTGTAACGCACTGAATCGTAGTTGATATAGATTAAATCACCGTTTTCGAGTCGTTCCAGTCCGGAAAAAATGAACTTGTAGGGGTTGTCACTGTAGATATCGCCAGCAGAATGCCCAGAAAGAACGAGATTGCCGATTTGACCAGGCAAAGCATTTGCGCCTGGGATGGAAAATTGTGCGATGCCACGATTCATGGCGTTGTCGACTTGGTCGAGTGGAATATTGAATTCAATCGGTACATCGATGTTGAGTTTTGGGATGATGAGACGGGGCTCAGGCGAGACGGATTGAGAAATGGTTGGATCGACAGCCTCAATACTGGTTGCGACGGAGCCGGTGTCGGGAGAGACATAGGCCATAATGGGGGCAAAAATGAGGCGATTATATTGCAAAAAGAGCCCCGTAAGGATGACTAGTATAACGACGCCGACTGGAACGAGACGTTTCAAATTGCGGGCGCGGTGAATTTTTCCGGTTGCGATGCGTTCGCTTTTCATCTTTTCAGTTGCAAGGTAACTTTGAGCAGCCTTGGCATAATAATCGCTATAGTAGTTCTTATAATAATCTTGCCAAGCGGAATGATACTTCGCCCATTCTTCGTTGACGGCGGCTTGATTGATGGCGGTGTCTTTCAGGGCACTGGTATCGTAGTTATTGTTACCCTCTGCGGTTGGCTGGGTCAGATTTTGAGAATCGGTGGTTTGGGGTTGATAGTCCTGAGTTTCTTGGTAAGAGTTCTCGGTATATGGGTTATAGGCTTGATTTTGATCGTAATTCTGGTAGTTACTATGATAATTTTGACTATCCTGGATTTGATGAGCCGGTTGATAAGTTGAAGATTGGGAAGGATATTGCCCCGAGTTTGGCGAAGAATAGATTGCATCATTGGGTTGGGTTGGGTTGTTTTGCGGAGTGACCGAATTCCGTTTTTTAAGAAGGATGTCGCGAGAGGTTGTAGGGAGATGCTTGATTGTGTCGACGGTCGAAGAATAAGCCGCAAGTACTTTCTTGCGGGCGATTTCTGCAGCAGTTTGGCGCTGTCGTTCAGAAGGAGATAGCCCACCGTTGTCTGATTCCATATACGCTAATTATAGCACAAAACTCTAGGTATTTTTGATTTTTTGTGATATAATTGGTTTGGATTAACCAGCTGGGCGAGTGGCGGAATTGGTAGACGCGCTAGACTCAAAATCTGGTTCTCGCAAGAGAGTGAGGGTTCGATTCCCTCCCCGCCCACCATAAATCCTTTAGTGCTTGAATTTGTTCGTTTGACCCCTGTTGGACGAACATTTTTTCTGTTAAAGCCCCGAGGTAGATTCGGTTGCCATTTTCGTCAGTCATTTTGTCCAATTCTTGGATCCATTTATATGGTTTTACCTCTATTTTCTTGGCTGTTAATGCCCTATTTCTGGTGGGTATTACGCGACCGCCATAATCTTTCGTTCCTAACGGCACTTCTTTTAATACTGGGCATGGACCAATAGCCAATAATAATGAGCGGCGCACGGAGGATTTATTAGTAATATATGCAAGTGTTAGATAATTTATAATTCGTTTAAATAAATTATAAATTATCATAATATTCATCATTGACTTCTTCTAACCAGTCGTTTGATGTATTTTCCCCGGGGACTTCAATACTAATATGGCTAAACCAAGAATCTTTTTTGGCACCATGCCAATGTTTGATATTTGCAGGAATTACGATTACCTTGCTTGGCTCAAGGCTTACTAGATCTTTCCCCTCTTCTTGATACCATCCAGAACCAGCAATACAAATTAAAATTTGCCCTCCACCATTTGTCGATCGATGTATATGCCAATTATTTCGACATCTTGGCTCAAAAGTTACATTAGCCATAAATAGTGGACTATCTTGATCAGTTAAAGGATTTAAAAATGATTCTCCTATAAAATACTTGGCAAAATTAACATTAGGTTTTCCTTTGCCAAAAACATTTATTTTATCAAATTCTTCTTTATTCATCTTTGTCATATATCTCCTCAATGATTGGAAATGTACTCCATGCCTTTGCCTATTCAGCATAAAAAGCAAGTTGAGTAACCGTCTCTACCATTTCTTCTTCAGTAATACCATGTTTTTTACCTAAAACAATATGGCTTTTTAATTGTGGGTATAAGCCCTGTACCATCAAAGCAGATATTGTAATCATACTTCTGTCTCGTAAATTA
>CARTQV010000020.1 GCA_949070545.1 uncultured Candidatus Saccharibacteria bacterium
ATCGACTTGAGCGAATACATAAATCGAGACGACTTTGTTGAGATATCTGACGAGCCAGTGGCAGCAGGTAGTTTTGCACAAGTTTATCATGGACGCCTTCTGACTGGTGAAGATGTGGCCATCAAAATCCTGCGGCCATCGATTAAAAAGAACTTAAAAATCGACTTACGTTCACTGAAAAGAATATGTTGGCTATTATCAAAGTTTTTGCCGAAAACTTTGATAGACTATAATGATGCTTATGGCACGTATGCAAAGATTTTGCTACAAGAAACCGATTACGAAAGGGAGATTGAAAATCAAAACTATTTCTTTGAGCTATATCGTGATTATTCACACATCGTTATCCCCAAAGTTTATGAGCATATGTCATCCGACAATGTGATAGTGCAGGAGTTTATCTATGGCATGACGCTGGCGGATGCCATGAGCGAGGCCGCACGTGGAAAATCTATCGCAGGGATTGTCTGGGAAAAGACTGGTTCTAATGTCTGGGAACAGCTAACTTTGGCAGGAGGAGAGGCACTTTATACGGCGATGTGTGCAGATTATGTTTATGGAGACCCGCACCCAGGCAATATTATCTTGCTGAGTGATAATCGGATCGGGTTTATTGATTTTGGCGTTATCGCAAGATGCCCGACTAGTCATGAAGCATATTACAATTGGGTAAAATCTTATCATGGAGTCTTGCGCAGCGAGAGCCAAATCAAGGAGTTACTAGAGACTACACTTACTTGTTTCTGCCCTGACCTTTCTCTGGCAATGCAAAAGTGCAGCTTTGAAGACGGTAACCTGTTGGATGTTCTCGCTAGTGCAATTTCTCAGAAATTTAATGCTGAAATACCCGGAAATACGAGCTATACGGAAATGTTCCAAAATGGTCATTTAATGAGTGTTTTTATTCAGCTATTAGACACGCAGGCGTTCGCGGTAAATATCGAAGAAATTAATCTGGAACTTTTGAAAGCGATGCAGGCATTCTTGGGCGCCGTGACAATCTTAGATAATCGCGAAGGTGGTCATAGTTTTTCGACAATTATGCAACGTTCAATGGAATATGCGTTGGTAAATGCACAAAGAACTGGCGTCCAACACGATGCAATTCGGAAAACACGCTATGGACTATCCGAGAGTTACGAGTTACTCATTAATACAGTTTCGTCTTTGGCAGATAGTGATGCGTCTTTATTTAATTTTGTTAAGGAGAAAATCTTTGTATGAGAAATAAGAATTTTATGAAAAATTTGTTGCTTCATATACGCTATCCTTGGACGGCAATTTGTTTGTTGATTCTTTGGCTGGGGCTCGCAGTAATGTGTACGATTCTTGGCCTAACAAATCAAGAAATAACTTGGTTGGTTTGTGGAGCAGGCATGGCCACCCTAGTTATTGCGATGGTTGGGTTTTGGGGGTAACCGAGCTGGAAGCCTATTTATCTGTTACGGAGTTAGCGAACTCCCACATTAGAAAACACCGCCAACCAAAGGTTGACGGTATTGATGAAAAATCCAATTCTAGCTCGGCTAGCCGACAGTAATCTGGCTCATACCACTACTGTTTTTGTGACAGCGCCCGATAACTTCCTGGACATGAATCATTGACATGCCAGAAGCATCAAGGTTGGCGCGCTTTGCGGTAATCTGAGCGTTGACTTTGCACATGCCAGAAGCGTCAACATCCAATCTCTCAGCATATCCGCTGTGCAATTCAACACTGCTACTCCCCGACAGATCTAAATCGGCGCTACCAGTGATTTCTTCAATAACAACGGCGCACTGCCCAGAGGCGTCTAATCTGAGGTGGTGAACGTTAGCCGCATGCACAGAGTTCTGACAAGACAAATCCAAGTCGACATAACTTTGCAAATTACCGATCTTGATATCGCCATCAATATCCGACAAACTAAGCTCAGTATAAAGCGGAGCAGTAATCTTGAGCGATATTTTCGTATCGGCGTCATCACCGGTCCTGATTGTAATATCGTCGCCAGAGATGATCGTGACGCCACCGCCGAAATTGCCCATACTAATGCCAGAAATCTGCATATTTCCTCCACTACTGACAACGTGGCTAGTTTGAGAAATCGTTATATTATTGCTAGATTTGCTGCCGGAAATAATAACTGCACCGTCTTGCCCAACCATAGTCAATTGATCGATGATGTCTTCCGGGCCAAAGGCGGTCACTGTGATTTTACTGCTAGTGGCCGGCTGAATCTCGATATCGGCGGATAAGCCTGAAACTTCCAATGCGTCCGCTATGAAAGATGCATGGCGCTCCTTCGACGTGGTGTTCTTGGATTTGACGTTTGCCTCTTTTGCTACTTTTTCCAGATCAAGTTCCCGTCCATTTACGATAATTTTTCCCATAATATTCCTCCTTTAGCTAAAAATCCATGGTTATATTGTCTGATGGACGAAAAAGTATTTTCGCCCTGGGTGCCCACTGAGTTCAGCGAAAACTCAGGGCGAAAATTCGCTAGAATCAAATCTTAAACTACGTAGACGATTAAATCCGGTATTTTTATGTCTTGAACATAAAAATACCTATATAGGTAGAACTATTTTGCGATTTATTGTCTAATACTGCTGACATCAAGCGATGTCATACTTCCATTGTAGCACAGATGGCTTATTTTGTCAATACTTTTTATGGTTTTAGTGAGTTTTTGCAAGATTACTTTGTGCGCAGCGGAGGCATTGATCTCCAAAAACCTATGGGCAATGCGCTTGCTGGACAATATGGCCTTTACTGGACGTCTTACCCTACCAGCTTAGGCGTTCATATCAACGATTTTATTTTTGGAGATAGTAACACTACTACAGCCAGTACTAACTATCCATTTGCTGGTGACTCCCTCCGCTGCCTAGCTAGTTAGTGTCTATAGTAGGAGGAAGGACAGGAAACTTCGCTTGCTACGCAAACTCAGCGGGCTACGCCCTACGAACCTGCAGGTTCGGACCCTGCACTTTTCTTTCCGAAAAGTAAAATATCTATACTTTTGTATAGATATTTTACTTCCTGGCGGGGCGTAATATCCAAAGTTATAACTATCTATGAAGATAATAATGGACTTTGAATCGTCCCTACACTTATTGTAGCATGTTTCTCTAGTAATTTCTACAACGAAATACTACATATTTTCTTGATATTATCAAATTATGCCTAATACAAACAACTTAATCCCCTTTCATAAAGGATATGATTCCAGACGACAAAACGGGAGAAAAGCTGGGTCAAAAAACGTTTCGACAGTCGTTAAGGAATTGCTCGATTTAGAGCCATCGGAAATCACCAACGATAAAATCAAATCCCTCGTCAAAAAGCAAAACGCAAGAACCGTAAAAGAAGCTATTTTATCGGTCGCTATCATCAAATCCCTTAATGGTGATATCCGAACTACGCAATGGCTGTTCTCTTATCTGGACCTCGCCGAAAATATCGACCAATTAGGCTTATTTAATGGGGGAGAAATCCAGATTACTGTTGTTAATCCCGAACCGAATAAAACAGATATTTCTAGCTAATCTACTGTGAGATATCTGCGAAAATTCTTATGTTGTACTTTTTCATAAAATTATGGTACAGTCTGCTCCATGATAGATAAGCTTAAAGAGAACGTAATTCTCATCAAATATCAAACACCAGATGGATTATATGATTTTACTTGCCTAGATGAATCTGATTACAGTAAAATCGAAGATTTCACCGATGATATGAACGATATTATTATGGGATATCAGGCAGACGGTTGTAAAATTCTCTGGATCAAGGAAATGTCGAATTGCCGACAACTAGCCTAGCTGCTAATAAAACGTTTTAGTTAGCATTATAGCCAAACTTACGAGAAAGCAGTACATTTTTCCAGTAACTCTCACGTTGGATGATATATTCGTCAGCAACATCATCCGTAAAAGTTTCTAAAATCGCATAATGAAAGTTCTTCTGGATATAGCTTATGCCTTTATCTTTAACGAGTTCTTGTAATCCTTTATTTGGGTATTTGCCGTTTTCTTGCTCATTTTTATCAAAACCGCTTTTAATATAAGTTTCCCAACGTCCATAAATGCCGTTTTTGCCATATGCTGAGCCAACATACAATTTCCCAGTTTGATGATCGGAAATTACATAAACACCTTTGCGACACTTGAGAGCGGTTTGCCACTCTTTGGATTTGCCTAGCTTATTCTTTAACTCGGAATAGGAGACAGAAACATTTTTGTAACCCGGAAAACTGTCGATTTGGTCCAGATTTTCCGGCAAAATCTCGGCTACCTCAAACCTATCCATAGCATTTTCTGCTTTTATAATGACGTATTGACCGTTTTTATGGAACTTGACAATAGTTCTACCAAACATATTCTCATACTCTTTTAGTGGCTCATGATCATAAAAGTCATAAAGCCCAGCGTTCGGAAAACCTTGCCTATTATGGTCTTTGGTTATTCTACTAATGTCAAATAATAGCCACTTGTCGCCAGAAATCCGAGCTAGACCGATTACAATTTCTCCCTCACGAAACCACTTTTTATTGCCAGTATTATAAAAATTGCCAATCAGCAAGCCTTTTTTGTCGTTGTAATAATTATCAATCGCATTATAAGAATCGTTGGAAAGATTTAGTCGAATTTTGACGTTAGATAAATCTTGAATTTTTAGTAAATCGTTAAGTTTAATACTCATTCTTTACTCCTTTACTTTATTACCATCTATCGCAACTAAGGTTAAATAAATTACATTCCGTTTCATCTAGAACTTCGGGATATCCGCCCCCATTCAGCTCATAACCGTCTGGACAAGCCATCGGATATCCGTTCCCATGAGTAAAACGCTGTCCAGTAGCCACAATATCTATCCAAGCTCCACCCGGAGCAGAGACATAATTGGACGGATCATATGAATCTCCACCCAAAAACTTACTACATGTATAGCCATATCGCATCACTTGAATTGAATCATTCAAATTAAACTCTGCTTTTGGAGTTGCTGGTTGGGGTTGTACTGCTGGTTGGGATGTGCCTTGCTGGGAAGAATTACCACTTTGATTTGAATTGCCAGAGCTACTTGGTTTAGTAGTTCCAGAATTAGCTGTTTGATTGTTCGTCTTTGGTTGCTCGTCAGTCTTATTTTCTTGGTTATCGGAATTATCTAAATTCTCGTCTTGGTCCTCGTTTTCTTCTTCATCCTCGCTTTTTTCTTGCTCGGTGTCCTTGTCTGAATTATCATTTGTTTCAGCATTTTGGGATCCTTGAGTAGATGAGCTTGATTGAATAATAATTACAGCAGTTGTTCCACCAACCACTACGACAGCAGTCGTAACTCCGATAATCTTCGCAGTTAAACTTGCTCCCTTAATTGCCGTAGTAATTGATTGAATAAACTTTAACATTTTCATTACCAAATCACAAAATTAAATCCTATTTGAAGAACTCCTTCATTTTAGAATCCGATGTCTTAATAGCTTCTTTAATATCGTCCTCAGATACATCACACCAGCCACTACTCTCGACATAACCACTTTTACTAACCGAGCATTCCCATTCGATTTTTTTATTACCATAAACTTTATATTCTATAGTAACTTCACCGCCCCCGAAAAATCCCATGTAGCTTTTCGTCAAAGTTCCTTCTTTGACTACTGAATTTTGATATGAATTATATGCGAATGCGATAATTCCCGATATAACTAAGACAACACCAATAATAAGTCCCACGATAAACTTCTTATTATTGATTAGTTTCTTACCCTTAGTGAGCTTGCTGTTCTTGGTAGATTGTTTTTGCGATTTCATGCCGAATCTCCTTTTTGCTTAATTTATTTTAGTCGCAAAAAAGCGACCACATGCTAGTCGCTAAACATTTACAAACTAAGCTCTAGAACTCAATCTGCTCCGCATATGGTCGCATTCCTGTTCTAGAGCTAATTGTGGCCGAAAACCACAATCGCCTAGTTATAAATGTTTAGCATTCTTATTGTAGCACGTCAAGGCTGAACTGTCAAGAGCTAATGTTAAGCCTCCCAGACGTTCGAGATTCATCTCTCGCCTATCTCTAGACTAAAAGACGATAAAACTATTACTTTGGACACTAGAATTCACGAGAGATGACGAGAACATGCTGTTGCTAAATATTATTTTTTATGCTATCATTTAGGATAATATGCTAGTTGATTCTATGAAAAAGCCAAACCAAGATTGGACATTTAACAGATTCGTCACAAAAGCACCAGATTCTGTGCTTGCTTATGCTAAAAATGAAAAGCAAAAAGAAGCTCTGCGAGAACTGTATCGAGATAGTAAGATATTGAACGACTATTACGAACAAGCCTTGAACAAAGATAGCAACGGCAATAATAGAAGTAAAACGTACGCAAAATTAGACTTTGAACGCGATATAGCCTATTTTAAGATTTTAATGTCATTTGACCCTCGATTGCGGAACGCTAGAACAATAATCCAACACTGTACTGCGGAAAGCGTTGAAGCTAATAAAGATAGTTTGGTTAGCTATTTCCGCTGTTTTGATACATCAGTCAATGTCGATAACGCTAATAATCAATCAAAGACACTATATAGCATAAATGTTGCGTTAATGGCTTACTATAACATCATAAATAATCCAAAGGCGATTCCAGCTTTTGCAATTACTCGTGATTTTGAAAATAATCAAGTATCGAGCATTGCCATCCATGTTAATCCCTACACATCGCAAGACGAATTACTTTTTCTAATTAAAAATGATTGGGATTATATTGGGGAGCAGATATATGGTGGAGTAAAAGATGTCGAGACAAAGCGTAAAAAGACCCTTGATTCCAACGTATTGCAAAACGTTATTCTTAGGTTCTTAATCGCTAATGATTTTTCCAATACGGATATTGAGAGCATAGCCAAAGAGATTTTTTACTCGGACAATGCAATCTTTCCAGCCAACAGAGAGACAATCACCGCCGATGACTGTGCTACTTATCGGTATAGGGTTAATAAACGCTCTGAGTATGACTGGTTCCGCAAAGCAATAGCTGATTATCGGGAATATACTAATAGTTCAAATTCCCAAGAATTCGACTTGGACTTTGATGACGAGTTTCTTAGATTTGAAATCAAACCTCATGTCGAGAATTAGATAGAATATAAAATCTTTTTTATATGCTAGGGGCAACCTTCTTTTTTGCTGTTAAGTTGTGGGTATGGACGAATTCATCAGCCCCAATCGACTAGCCGAATTTCGCCAGACATTGGCGAAGCTTGGTTATGATGTCGCAGAAGAATCGCTGTATGACTCGGTTATTGCGATAATCCGATTTGTGGCCGAAACAGAACGACTCCACATCGAAAATGCTAACTCTAAAGGAGGTAAAAATGCCCAAAACAACAAAGGCTAAAAAGCAAACTAAAAAATCACAAAATCAAGACGCACAAGATGAGCAAGGCAAGCCAAAGCTACATGTTAGCGATGTCGTTGAAGCTGTCACAGAATTTGCGATTTTATTCCGTGACCAGAACAATGATCCGTTTATTGCTCCAAATGGAGATGGAACCAAAATCTACCGTATCGGAGGGAGAAATCGAGATTTTCGAGCTTGGTTAGGTAGTTTCATTCGTAATAAATTCAACGTTGTGTTCTCAATGGGAGGAATCGATAGTGTTGCTCAAGCACTTGAAAGCATCGCACTCGACACGGAATGTTCCAACCAATATCCATTGGAGTTACGCACGGTATGGCGAGATAAGAACGACGATGCAGATCCAGAACTATACTATGATTTGGGCGAAAGTATGGTCCGCATTACTCCAAAAGGCTGGTCTATCGTCGCTCGATCTGAAATTATGTTCAGACGTTTCAGTCAACAGTTACCACAAGTCATTCCAGGAGATGGCGGAAACATTCTTGAGCTCGCAAAATATGTTAACTTGAGCGATAGAAATGATATATTGCTGTTTTTGGTGTTTGCTGTATCAGCTTTTATTCCTGGATACCCTCGTCCACTATGTTTGCTTTACGGAACTCAAGGGGCTGGCAAATCTACTCCGGGTCGTTTGCTTAAGCGACTGATTGACCCGACGAGCGTAGAAGGAACGGTCTTACCGACAAACCATGAGGATTTTGTAAGAACAGCTAATCATCACGCATTATTAGTGTTTGACAATTTAAGTAGCATTAAGCCTAGTATTTCGGACGCATTGGCTCGGATTTCTACGGGAGATACATTCTCAAAACGAGCGTTATATACCGATGATGATGATATTGTTTATCGGTTACAGCGACCAGTAATGTTGAACGGTATCAATCAAGTCATCACTCAGAGCGATTTACTTGATAGAAGCATACTTTTAGAAATGCATCGCATTGATAAGGCTAAAATGCGTACCGAAAAGGATTTTTGGGCAGATTTCGATGAGCAGAAACCGCTGATTTTAGGTGCGATTTTTGACACGATTTCAAAAGCGATGGCGAAATTTCCTGAAATCCATCTGAAAGAACTTCCACGTATGGCGGATTTCGCAAAATGGGGGTACGCAATCGCCGATTCTATTGACGGATATACTGGAGAAGATTTTTTGTTGGCATATTCTGCCAATATCGCTAAACAGCATGAACAAGCAATCGAATCGAGTCCGGTCGGAACCGCAGTTTATCTGTTTATGACGCGTGATGATGAGGCTAAGAACGGCTGGAAAGGCACAGCGACACAACTCATGAATAGACTCGAAAATTATAATACTGGTCTTTCAGATCCATTGGCAAAAGAATTGAGCGTACTCACAAACGGTAGTTTATGGCCGAAAGATCCGTCATGGTTTATGCGAAGATTAAACTATGTTTTACCAGATCTTGAGAGTCAAGGTATCCACATTGAGACTTATTGCAAAAAGAACCAGCGTATTATCAAAATCAAAAACTTAAACTACCTAAAAGAGCACCCAGAAATCATCCCTTTTTATCAGACTGAACTCGTTAAAAAACCGAAAAAACATTTTGACCCTTGCTAATTACGGCAATACGGCAATAACGGCAAAAGTATAAACTTGATACTCTAAAATCAGTATGTATTTTTGCCAACTTGCCGGATAGAATCTATAAGGAAATGGAAAAGTTATAACTTAAGGAGTAAATAATGGATAATGAACTCAAAAATCTAAAATTTGTTATGTATATGCGTAAATCTAGCGAATCAGATGACCGACAAGCTCTTTCGCTAGATGCTCAACGTGATAGTCTCGTAAAAGTCGCCAAACGCAATAAGCTAAAAATTATTACGGAATTTCGGGAGGCCAAATCAGCCTCAAAACCGAATAATCGACCAGAGTTTGATAAAATGGTCAAACTAATTTCTACTGGAAAAGCTAATGCTATTTTATGTTGGAAAGAAGACCGGCTATCTCGAAATCCAGCCGAAAGCGGCTTAATCCAACAACTACTGGTTGATGGAAAAATCCGACGCATTATGACGCCCAATAAAAGTCATAAATCAGAAGATAATACTATTGGTTTAGCAGTTGAGGCTGGTATGAGTGCTCAATACACTAGAGATTTAAGTCGAAACGTCATGCGTGGACAAAGAGCGAACAATAAGCTGGGTGGAGTACATTTTCCAGCACCACAAGGATATATTAACGTTAGACGTAATAATCATGGGACTTTGGATTTGGACCAAGAACGAGCTCCACTTATGCGCAAGGCATTTGATATGTATTTGACTGGGAATTATACAGTACCAGAAGTTTTATCTACCCTAAACAACGATTGGGGATTTCTAACTCGAAAACACTACAAAACCGGAGGAAAGCCATTAAGTCGTTCCTCATTATATGCTATTTTAGAAAATCCAGTTTATATGGGGTACGTCCGAGATTTGGACGATAAAACGAAATTACATAAGGGCGACTGGCCAGCCTTACTTTCAGAAGACGAATTTTACCGAATTCAAATGCTTTTGAAGAAATCTGGTTTCGGCCCACAGTCAAATTATTGTCTAAACCGTTTCGAGCTTAAAGGTATTTTTACTTGTGGGGAATGTGGTTGTTCCATTACGGCAGAAATTAAATCAAAGAAGCTTAAGGATGGTGGCGTAAATTACTACACTTACTATCACTGTACCCACAAGCGTAAATGTAGCCAGAAAGGTTGCGTTCGCGAAGAAAAATTATACGACCAAATTCAGTCTTTATTCAGACAATATAGAATTGACCAAACTCTGTATGATTTAGCATTAGAAACTATGAAAGATATTAGTGCCAAAGAAATTGCCGAGCGATTGAATATTGATGATTCGCAAAACGTAAAAATCGAAACAATGCAGGCCGAACATGACCGTTTAATCGACATGGCAACTCGTGGTCTTATCAGCGATGAAGATTTTGAGAGAAAATCCAAACAACTCAAAACTAATATCGAAAATATGAAAACGCTAAATGAAGAATTGCAACATAGATTAAAAAACCGTTACGAAATTATCGGCTCAACTTTAAAACAATTAAAACAGCAAGATGAGTTTATATTCAAATCTCAAGGAACCAAACGTAGCATGGTTCATGCCATAGGTTATAACCCAAAAATTATTGATAAAAACATAGATATTACCCCTTATACATGGCTGAAACCGATTCAGGATTTTTTAGAAAAAACAAAATCTCTCCACAATCAAGTTATAACTAACTCTGAACGGGGGAGAAAATGCTTTAAAAATGACCTAAGTCCAATCTGGCGGAAGGGACAGGATTCGAACCTGCGAGGCTATTAACCTGCCGGTTTTCAA
>CARTQV010000021.1 GCA_949070545.1 uncultured Candidatus Saccharibacteria bacterium
ATTCATCTAAAACGTCCACACACGGCACGGCACAGTCCTTCCCCAATCTATAGTCGTCCTCACCATAAGCTGGCGCGATATGTACAATTCCCGTGCCATCCGCGTCACTCACAAAATCTGCCGCCCAAACTCTGTGAGCGTTCTCATCTTTCGCCGGATAATAATTTTTTTCAAACTTCTTCCAATCTACTAACTTCTTCTCTGGCTCCCCCAAGAACAATGCCTCATATTCCAACCCCACCAACTGGTCCCCCTTCACCTCCGCTATTTTTGCCCACTCCTGTCCTAATTTCTTTTGTAAATCTTCGGCTCGGCTCTCCGCCGCTACAAACACTCGCCCATCTCCTGCATCATACACACCATACTTCAACTCTGCATTCACTGCCAAAGCCATATTTCCTGGCAACGTCCACGGCGTCGTCGTCCAAGCCAACAGATAAATTGAAATAGGGGATGTTTCTAAAATTCGAGAATCATTTGATGAGCTTTCAATCGATTCGAGGATATTAGAAACATCTTTTAACGCGAACTTAACGTACGCACTAGGGTCAGTCACAGTCTGATACGCGTCATTATCCATCGTCACTTCCGACTTCGACACCGGCGTCACAAACTTCGTATCATACATCAAGACCTTCGCCCCCTCATAAATCTTCCCCGCTTCATAAAGCGTTTTAAACGCCCACCATACACTCTCCATAAAATTCTTATCCATCGTCCGATACGCACCCTTGAAATCCACCCAACGCCCAATTCGATCAATCGTTCCTTCCCAAGTCTCCGAGTTCGCCACCATTGACTCGCGCGCCTTCAAAATATAATCTTCCAGCGACCACTTCGTCCCAATCTCGCGCCGATCCGTAATCTCTAGTTGCTTCTCTACGAAATTCTCCGCTGGCAATCCATGACAATCCCAACCCCAGCGTCGCTCAACTCGCTTCCCGCGCATTGTCCAAAACCTTGGCACTGCGTCCTTCACAATACTACTAAGCAGAGTTCCATGATGTGGCATTCCCGTAATAAATGGTGGCCCATCATAAAAAACATAGCTCTCGTCCTCGCTACGCTGTTCTACACTTTTTTCGAACACATAGTTCTTTTTCCACCATTCAATCAAGGCCTTCTCGTATTCTGCCGCCTTGCGCCTACTCCCTGCTTTGTATTTCATATATATATTATATCACAAAATCTCAATCCAAACCTTACACCCCTACATACTTCACTACAGCCAGTAGCTCACTTCGTCAAACCGCGGCAAATCCTTCCCCCGCCAAGTCCCGAGCGCCTGACCATTCTCACCGAGCGCCAAAATCGTCGGATATTCGACGATATCATAGGCTCGGCACAGTCCTTCGCCCTCTCGCGAATCAGAATTGATATCCTCCACTTCAGCCCCCGTCCTGCGCTCAAACTCATGAATCCACTCCTCAACTATCCGCCCATAGTCACTTTCTCTACGCCAAATACAAACCACCCGCATTATTTCGCTCTCCTTTCGCGCAAAATTCGTTCAAAATCATCCAACGTCTTGAACTCCGAAAATACACTCGCGAAGCGCACATAAGCCACTTCATTCTTCTCTGCCAGAACGTCCAAAACCGCATTTCCAATCTCACTCGCCGTTACCTCGTCCTCTCCAAGCTGCCTCAGGCTCATTTCAACCCGACTCACGACTTCTTCAATTTCAAGTTCCGACCCCATAAACTTTCCAACACTTCGTTTCACCGACGTCAGTAACTTATCTCGATCGAAATCTTCACGATTTCCACTCCGTTTTCGTACATATAGCCTCGGCGCTTCAATCCGCTCATAAGTCGTAAACCTCCGCCCATCAGCACTTACACGCCGCCGCCGAATCGTCGTACCATCATCAGTCTCACGACTTTCTAAGACTTTACTATCTCCAATTCTCGGAGCTGCAGTCAAAACCTACTCCTTATTCTTTCCTCGCAAACGCTCGCGTAAAGTTGGAGGAACATCCAAATCATCTTCCGTCTCAGTTCGAATCGAATCCCACATATTCGCGCGCGGTTCCGCCGTAAAATCCGCCGTATTCGCTTCCTGTGCGGCCTGTGTTACTTGTGTCGTCTGTTGCGTTTCTGGTTCTGCTGTTTCTCGTTCGTGCCGACCGCTCGCATTCATCGAGCTCATGCTGTTCATGCTCGGACCGCCATACGGCGAGCTCACACCAGTCGCATCACTACTTGCCACATCTCCTACCGTCAAAGTCTCAACACGTTGCAACTGCTCATTCGCTAGACGTTCAGCATCAAGTTTCTGATAATATTCTGAGTCAAACCCCGTCGCAACCACTGTCACCACAATTTCGTCTTCCAATTCTGGTCGAATACTTGCACCGAAGATAATATTCGCATCTGGCGCCACCGCTCCAGTAATAATCTCGGCCGCGTCTTGGATTTCGCTCATTGCCATATCATAGCCACCGGCCACACTAAACAACACGCCCCTTGCACCATCAATTTTCACTTCAATCAGTGGCGATTCAATCGCCTGTTGCGCAGCCAGCACTGCTCGATTGTCTCCGCTCGCACGGCCAATCCCCATCAACGCCGAACCGGCATTCTTCATCACTGCTTTCACGTCCGCAAAGTCAAGATTAATCAAAGCATGTTCCGTAATCAGTTCAGAAATCCCCTGCACGCCTTGGCGCAAAACATCATCCGCAATTTTGAACGTTTCAAGGAGCGGCGTCCTTGGGTCAATCGTCTGCAAAAGTCGATCATTTGGAATCGTAATCAAGGCATCAACGTTCTTCGACAAATTCGCAATCGCTTCATCAGCATTCTCGCGTCGCTTTGCCCCCTCAAAAGTAAACGGTTTCGTCGCTACGCCAACTGTCAAAATGTCCCGATTCTTCGCCTCTTCCGCCACAATCGGTCCTGCGCCTGAACCAGTCCCGCCCCCGGCTCCGAGTGTAATGAAAACCATATCCGCCCCTTCCAGCGCCTTCCCAATCTCTTCTCGACCACCTTCAGCTGCATCACGCCCCTTCTCTGGGTCGCCACCAGCTCCAAGTCCACGTCCAATATGCACCTTCGTCTCGGCGTCAGAATGATGCAAGGCTTGAGCATCCGTATTTACTGCAACGAATTCCACACCCGACAGACCGACCTCTTTCATACGATCAATCGCTGAACCACCTGCGCCGCCGACACCGACAACCTTAATACTTGCTGAACTTTCTACCTCTGTTGGCTTAATCTCGGGCATTACTTGATTACCTCACTTATCACTCTTTACTCCCCTCATTGTAACATACCAAAATCTATTCGACAACCCTCTAAAACTTACTGAACAACTTTTTCAGTAGCCCTGGCTTCTTATCCTTTTTCGGCTTCTTTCCAACCTTACCTACTGCTTTCTGCCTGCCTCCATCTACCGACAACAGCATCAGTCCCACCGCCGCTGCATATTCTGGCTTCTGAATCGCGTCAGCAACTCCCGTCAGACCTGCTGGCTTACCAATTTTCACTGACATTCCCAACGTCTCACGCACAAATTTATCAATATCTCGCATCTTCGCACCCCCACCAGTCAAAACAATCCCCTCTGGCAATCTCTGTTCATAATGTGCCCTTCGAAGCTCTTTTCGTACCAGCCCCAAAATCTCCTCCAACCGCGCCTGCACTACTTCATCAATCTGGCTACGCTCAAATCGTAACTCTTTGCCCCGCCAACGAATCACTACCGCGTTATCAACCGACCCAAAACTCCCTGTCGCAAAACGCCGCTTGATCTCTTCAGCCACCTCTGTATCAATCGCAAGCATCACTGCAAGATCGTTCGTAATATTATTCGAGCCAACTGGCACCACTCCAACATATTGCAAGTCATTTTCTTCAAATATTGCCACTCCTGTCGTCGACGCACCAATATCTACCACCGCGACTCCATTTTCCTTCTGTCTTTCACTCAGCACTGCCCGTCCTGCTGCAACCACACTCGGTACAATCTGCTCTGGAGTCAGGCGCGCCTCTTCTGCCACTTTCCTCAGATTCTCATAACTCGGCGCCAAAGTCGACACCACATTCGCTTGCATCTCTAAACGTGATCCTGTCATACCAAGCGGATCTTTAATTTCGCTCTGCCCATCCAAAATAAACCGCAGTGGCACTACTTCCAAAATCTCTTGATTCGCCGGAATCCGCCCTTGCAAAGCCACGTCTTCAACTCGCGAAATATCATTCGCATTAATCTCATGCTCCATCGCTCCAACTGCGATCATCCCCTCGGTCCGCGTCGAAACAATCTGCGCCCCATTAATCGAAATTGCCGCCGAGTTCACCTCATAACCGCTCATCCGTTCCACTTCTCCGAGCATTCGATCAATCGCCTGCGCCGGACCCGACAAATTCGCTACCACCCCTCGTCGCATCCCTGCATTCGGTGCTTCCGCATAGCCCACCACATTCAAAGCTCCCCCATTTGCCACGCTCGCAACTACCGCCCGAACATTTCCTGTCCCAATATCCAACCCGACTACGTAGCGTGAAATTTCATCCATAAGCTTATTATAACGTTCATATTCAAAAATGACAAGCTAGACTTCCGTCAAAACCTCACACCCATCTTCCGTCACCAGCACCGTGTGCTCCGAGTGACATCCAATCGACCCATCCTTCATCTTCACCGTCCAATTGCTCTCCACATCGACATAATTCGCCGGTTTTCCAAGACACGACATCGGCTCAATACAAATCGTATCTCCCACTCTTAACATATATCCGTGCCCCCGAATCCCATAATTCGGAATGTCTGGTTGCATATGCATCTCTTTCCCAATCCCGTGTCCAACATAATTCTCGATCACCCCAAGCTTCCCCTTTCTGAGCACTTTCTCAATCGCATATCCAATATCCCCTAGTCTCGCCCCTGGTTTCACCAAGTCAATCCCCGCCCACATCGCGCGTTCCGTCGTTTTTATCATCTCTTTTACTGCCGGAGAACCGCCCTTCCCCACAATCATCGTGAACGCCGAATCCGTATAATATCCGTCATACAGCACATCAAGATCAAAACTCACCTTATCTCCGTCTTCAAACGGCTCATCTGTTGGCGCCCCATGCACCAACTCATCATTCACCGAAATGCAAATCGCCCCTGGGAATGGTTCCTCGAGATAATCATATGCTACCTTCGCTCCCCGCGCCTCAATCTGCTCTCTCACCCATTTATCAACTTCTTTCCCCGTCATTCCAGGCTGGACATATTCTCTCAAATCTTTGAGCACTCCCCCGAGAATCTTTCCTCCCACGCGCATCGCTTTAATCTTCTCCTCCAGCTCTTCTGGACTTTCCTGTACAAATTTTTGACTCATTTTCACCTCTGTTATCTTCCTTATTCTGCGTCACTACGTTCTTCACTCTCCCCGCCACTTCCTCTTCCGTCCCCACGCCATCAATCTTCGCAATCCGCACCCCCTTCTCTGATAAAATCTCACAAACTGAATAAATATTTTGTTCAACAATCCGGAATCGCTCCTCAATCGCCTCTATCGACATATCGTCCGACCGCCCCCGCTTCATCAATCGTTCCACCAACTCCGCTTTCGGCACCTCTATAATCACCACTGTCTGAATCCGCTCTATCGCATTCTCCACAATCCATTCTGCCTGCTCCACCGTTCGCGGATAACCATCGAGAATAATCTCTCTCCCTGCCACAATCGCCTCTGCAATTGCCTGTGTCATCAGCCGAATCGTCAAGCTATCTGGCACTAATCCCCCCTGCTCCTGGATCGCATTCACCTCTGGATCGTTCGTATCGCGTAACACCTGCCCTGCCGACAGCCACACTCCGTCGAGTTCCTCAGCCAACCTCTTTCCTTGCGTACTTTTTCCCGACCCCGCGAGACCCATCAAAATAATCATAATTACATTATACACCTTTTTTGGCTTTTCTGTGAAATAGGGGTTGCGAAAACGAACTCTTCTTGCTATAATGTCCCTAGTATGGCAATTAAAGTTACTAGAAAAGACCAGAACGAGGCCAACGAAAACCTCATCCGTCGTTTCAACCGCAAAGTTCTCCAGAGTGGAATTATGCCTTTGAAAAAATCCCAGATGCGTTTTTCAAAGCCGATTTCAAAACGCGAACGTCGCAAGAAAGCTATCATCCGTGAGATTCGTCGCACGGAGAAAGCTGAACGCATGCGTCTCGGTCTGAAATAAGTAGCCCCGCTCCAGGGGTTATTTTTTATGGGGGCAACGCCAAGATTCGAAAAATACAACCAAGAGTTAAAAATCGAGAAAATTACCAAGACCTCTTGTATTTTCTGTAAAAGTATGCTATAATAGAGATATAGGGGTGCACTTTATCATTTTTAGCGCCTACTCTTTCAGAAAGGGGTGATTCTCTATGTCAGAAACACCAAGACCAAAGGAGCGGGAAACGCTCCTGCAGAGATTACAAACTTTTTATTATGCCTACAAGGGGCAAATTATGACTTATGGAGTTATGATCGCCGTCACTATCATCCTTGCTACTATCGTCGTACCAGGGATCGAAGCCCAAAACACCATCGAATTCCAGCAAGAGAACGCCCAGAAGATCCTTGCCGGGCGTAAAACCAGTACCGAAGAAGACTATCGCCTACCGACCGGTCCTGTTGACGGTGTGTGGTATCAGTGTGTCGACGAGGACTACTTTCTGTGTAGCCACGTAACCTTGATTCCACTTCCGAACCGTACGACTATCGTTAACGAGTACGGTCAATACAAGAAACCCGCTGGCGATTTTACAATCCAGTATGACGCCGAAAAGCTGCCCAGTCGCTGTTGGACAGACGATCGAAATACGTTCACCGAAACGTCGTTTTACGAATTCAGCGATGTGACATGTCTCGTCGTCACCGATTACCAACGGCACAAGAATATGGACCACGACGCTGTCGTCGCTTGGCAAAAAACCGCCGCCGAGAAAGTCCCGACGGACTGGAAAAATCTCAACTAGCCCGCTCGACTAGTAAAAGCTAGTAGCGCTACTAGAGACCACGAAGGTGGTCTCTTTTTTATGCCTCCTGAATCTTTAGAATCCGCCCCTCAACACTCCGAATCCCCCGAAATTCATTTTCGTGCAAGTTTATCCAAATATTCGCCACTCCCCCCTCTCGCAAATTCAGCTCCTCCGCCGCCGCAAAAAACTTCATCAGCTTCAAACTCTTCCCGTTCTGATCCCATACCGTCAACCGCAAATGTGTCTTGTCCGCTCCTAATCTCGCTACCTCCACCACCTTCACCTCCGGCAACAAAAACACCGGCTCCTGATTCCCTTCTCCATACGGTTCTAACTTTCTCAACTCCTCGACCAGTTCCAACGTTAGCTCCCCGAATTCCCTCACTTCAAGATCCTCTCTCACCCCTAAAAATCGCATTTGGTCTTCCAATTCCAAGCTCCGGTAATATTCATTCACCGCCCGCTTAAAATCCTCGAATTTCGCCTTCTCAACTTTCACTCCGCATGCCCCGGCATGTCCACCTCCACCGATAATATGCTCTCGACACCTCTCTAGCGCCTCCGCAAGACTAAACTCTCCAAAACTCCGCCCCGACCCCTTCAAAGTTCCATCCACTTCTGTCAACACAAATGCCGGCCTTCTAAACTCCTCCACCAACCTTCCCGCAATAATCCCTAGCACTCCTTCGTGCCACTCCCCTTCTTCAACAATCACCGGCTCGTCCCCCACCCCCCGCTTCATAATCTCTTGCACCGCACCCTGTTGTTCTGATTTTCGTCTCCGATTCAATTCCTCCAGTTCCATCACTAACCGCGCCGCCTCCGTCTTCTTCGCCGTCATCAACACTCCTAGCGCTTTCTCCGCCGTCTCCATCCGCCCCGCCGCATTCAACCTTGGCCCAATCTGGAATCCAATCGCCTCTGTATCTAATCGTTTCACCGCCGCCTCTCGCATCAATTCTCTTAACCCCGGTCTCCGCGTCTTTTCTAGCACCTTCAGCCCATAAAAACACAATCTCCGATTCTCGCCTCTCAGCACCATGCTGTCACAAACCGTTCCTATCAACACGAGATCGAGCAACCATTTTTCCTGTCCTGCTGGGATCATACCCTCTAAAACCAGTGCCTGAGCGACTTTAAACGCCACTCCGACCCCTGCGAGCTCTCGCAGCTCTCCCACGGCCTTTTCCAATTCACGCCTCTCCTGTGCGCTCTCCACCCCCTCTAACGCCAATTCTAGTGCGTCTTTTCGTTTCGGGTTCACTACTGCCACGGCCTCTGGCAACCTCTCATCGCATTCATGATGGTCGGTCACAATCACCTCTATCTCTGCCTCTTTCAATTCTTCAATAATCTCATGGTTCCGACTGCCACAGTCCACCGTCATCACTAATCCCACCCCTGTTTCTTTCGCCCGTTGAACAACTTTTTTACTCATCCCATAACCATCTGTAAAACGATTCGGCAACATAATCTCCAAATTCTCCGGCGAAACCCCAGCCAACCTCAAAGTATCATATAGGACCGTACTCGCCGTCACCCCATCTACGTCATAGTCCCCATAAATCAGTACTTTTTCACCCCTAGAAACCGCTCTCTGAATCCGCTCTACCGCTTTTTTCATATCTGGCAACACCCACGGATCGACCGAATCCTCATATTTCGGACTCAAAAACCCCGCCTCGAGACCCCGCACCCGCAGTAATTCCTCAAAAACCTTACTCACCCGATTTTCTTATCGATTTTATTGGCCTTCGACATCTGTTGAGACTTAATCACCATGCTCTGGAGTTCCTTGAGAAGCGGAAATTGTTTGTTCATCTGGTAAATTTTTGTATTCCCCTTTTTCATCACCAAAAGAAATCCGCCCCGCTCCAGCCTCTGTAGCTCGCGTTGAATATTCCCCGGGTCTTCCTTAATCAACTTCGAAAGCGCCCTGACATGGGTCTTGAAATCTGGATATTTCGCAAAAACCACCACAATCTTCCGTCGTACGCGTGATGTAATGAAAATATCTAGCATTTTTACCTCTCTCCTTGCCCCTATTATACGCCCATGTTGTGTTTTTTACAAGCGTCAGCCAACTATCACCCCAAATCCTACGCTATTTCCCCATATTCCTGCGTTTTTAGCCGTTTCACATACAGAGCGCCGAATAACCCCACTGGCAATACAAACGTACCCAAAAGCTCCTCTACGTGCCCCCTAAAGCCCTGTTTGAAGCGATAAACACCATTCCCCGCTACTGGTCGCACTCCATAGAAATTATACCTTTCCCGCCCATTTTTCATCGCCTCCGTAATCATCCGCCATTGTATCGCATACACACCATTATATCTCTGTAATTTCCGTACCGAACCACTGTATAAATAGACCACTTCTCGTCCATCGTCAACAAACATCGACGCTGCTAGCGGCACGAAACCATTTTTTACTTCAATCTCCGCACGGTCCTCTTTCCTCATTTTCTTCTCTGGTATCTCCGCCACCAAAAACTTCACTTTTTCTCCGAAAGCGTCCTTCATCGACTGATAATATTCTACTTCCGGATCCCGAAATCCATGTCTCTCACCTGATTCCGCCGCAATTTTCTTCAAAACCCCAAGCTCATCTCCCCTTAGTTCTCGCACTCTCACTCCGTCACGCTCTGCCTTCCGGATCAATTGCCGATGCGTCGTCCGTATCTCCATGATATAATCCTCTGGGGTTTTCCCAGGAAGCTCCAAAACATACTCCCACTTCACCTGTTCTGATTCCCCGAGGTATTTATAGCCTAAGTTCATCAATTCCTGCTTCACATCTAAATACTTCTTCCCTGAGACCACTCGATTCTCGTTGTCTCGTGGCTCACTCGTAATATTCGGAGAAATCCGCACCATCATTGCGCCGTGTTCCCGAGCAAACTTCCGCATTTCACTCGTCAAAAACTTCAAAATCTCTCGCCAATCACCCCTGTCGTATTCTATCAGCCATCCTCCTGGCACCGTCATAATTTTCTTCCCAAAATGCCAATTTCGCATGAGGACCAGCCCCGCCGCCACGATTTTGCCCTTCTCAGAGCGTTTCTGGGCCTTTTTAGCCCCTTCTGCGTCCATACCTTGCTCTACCACGCCTATAAGATATGCCTCCCGTTCTAGCGCCTGATAACGCCGAAACATCTCAACACTCTGCAAAAAACTTGCTGATTTGAATCTCGTTTTCGCAAATTCGTCTAGCGTTAGTTCCCGAAACTCTAATCTCCTCGCATCCATAAGCTCATTATATCACAATCATTCACCCCTATAACCTCGCGTGCTATAATATTATCATGTTTTTTGAGGTCATTCCTACCGCAGTTTATCGCAGTGGCGGCGGCGCCCTTACTTATAGGTCCGACCAGCCGCTCCTCCCTGGCCATCTCGTCCTCATCCCACTTGGAAAACGCTCTGTCCTAGGCATTGTCCTAAAAAGAGTCAAAAAAGCCGATTTTCCCACCAAACCCATCACAAAACTCCTCCACCCCCAGCCATTGCCGCCCCACCTC
>CARTQV010000022.1 GCA_949070545.1 uncultured Candidatus Saccharibacteria bacterium
AACAAAGCTGTCGCCTACGACCAGATTGACAACGCACCTGAAGAAAAACAGCGTGGTATCACGATCGCTACTTCGCACCAAGAATACGAAAGCGAAGGACGTCACTATGCTCACGTCGACATGCCAGGTCACGCCGACTACATTAAGAACATGATTACGGGTGCCGCTCAGGTTGATGGTGCTATCCTCGTCGTTGCGGCGAACGATGGTCCTTTGCCACAAACCCAAGAGCACGTCCTCTTGGCCCACCAAGTGAACGTTCCAAAGATTATTGTCTTCTTGAACAAGATGGACCTCGCTGATCCAGAACTCGTCGAGCTTGTCGAGATGGATGTTCGCGAACTATTGAACAAATATGGCTTTGATGGCGACAACGCTCCAATCATCAAGGGTTCTGCTACAAAGGCTCTCGAAGGTGACGCCGAAAACGAACAAGCTATCATGGACCTCGTCAAGGCTATGGACGAATATTTTGAAGTCCCAGAGCACGATCTTGACAAGCCATTCTTGATGCCAATCGAAGACGTCTTCTCGATCAAAGGTCGTGGGACTGTTGCGACTGGCCGTATCGAGCAGGGTGTCGTCAAAATTAACGACGAAGTTGAAATCGTTGGTTTGAAAGAAACTCAGAAGTCAGTCGTCACTGGTATTGAAGCTTTCCATAAGACTCTCGATCAGGGTCAAGCTGGTGATAACGCTGGTTTGTTGCTCCGCGGTATTGAACGCGACCAAATCGAACGTGGCCAAGTCATCGCTGCTCCAGGCACGATTACACCACACACTGAGTTTGAAGCTCAAGTCTACATCTTGAAGAAGGAAGAAGGCGGTCGCCATACTCCATTCTCCAAGGGTTACAAACCACAGTTCTACTTCCGCACCACGGATGTGACTGGTGAAGTCGAACTCCCAGCCGACAAGGAAATTGTCATGCCTGGTGATACTGTGACCTTCAAGGTGAAGTTGCTCGCTCCGATCGCTATGAACAACAACGACCGTTTCGCTATCCGCGAAGGTGGCCGCACGGTTGGTTCTGGTGTCGTGACCAAGATTGAAAAATAAGTAGAGCGACAAAAAGAAAAACCAGCTCCGCGAGGGGCTGGTTTTTGTATCACTATAAGAGCGTCGCCACGGTGAGTGGGCATCTTTCGATTGGGCAAAAAGTCATCAATACTTTCTATAGAACTTAGGCACTTTTGCAAGCTTAGCCTATTTCCGAACCAAACTCACAAATTGATCGTAATACTTCTGTAATCTCACGGGATCGGTCCGCCAGGTGTTGCCGCCATAAAAGTAGTCACAAAGTTCCTCCCGGGCGCGACAGAACTCACCCAGCGCTGCTCCCTTTCTCGAGGCTAAACTGAGATCGAACAATTCCAAAGCGCGGAAAAATGCTTGTTCCATGCGCTCCGGTTTGCCGCGTCTCTGGGCTGACAATGCACGCGAAACCTCGCTACCGATGTTAGCCATCTGCTCAGGTATGCTCATTGTGGCCCAGCGTCCATCGGCGAGGTCCTGGTGTTGGTAGGTTATTCCACCCACGCTGCGACCACCTCAGTAATTTTCTCTCTAGTAGCGGCATTTTCCACTCCGCGTGTGCGGTTGCCTTGGTTAGGGCGCAAATTAATCATTGAGTCAAACTCAATCAAATCTTCCTCCTCAGGGTAGAGATTGATCCCCCAGAGGTCATACTGGCTCGACCCATCATCGAGTAACATCTTCTCCAAGTCGGCGTGTAGACTTGCATCAATCGCGAGCAGGTTACGCTTGATGTCGACTACGCCCTTGACCATTTCGTCGTCAAACGCTACCTCGGCGCCGTCTAGAATCTCATTTCGTGTGATTTTTTCCGTCAGAATCCTCATTTTGTCTCCTTTCCGTCATTATATAACAAGCTCAAGAAAAAAGCACCTCCGTATGTCTGGAATGGGGGTGCTTTGTTGCAGAAGGGAAGAATAATGATTGAGCTCTGTACCTAGACCTAGACTACTGCAGTTGTTCTTCGGCATACCGTTGCAACTGGTAAAAGATTTCTTCGGCCGATTTGCGGCCCAAATTCCGCATGCGCTGCAGCTTTCGTGTAATTTCTCCTATATCCGCGGAGCCGCCGTCTAAGAAATCACTCAGCTTGTATTCGAGCCTCTCTAAAAGATCATGAACTGTTTTGATATCTGCACGGAAGAAACAGTTTTTAGCTCGCACTGAGAGCTCCAACTCATAGACCGGGGCGTCGACACAGTTAGCGGCGGCGTGCGTTTCAACCTCCATGATCTTCTGCTGCCCGATGTCAGGCAGCTCAGGCTCGCGAATCAAGAGCCCTCGGTAGTAGAGAGCGAGCCAGATTTCCTTATAATCTGTTTCGCTAATGCCCTCCACGGCAGTGAGACCTTTTAGATAGTTGGTCTGTGAGTCATACGGGAAGCGCTCTAAGATGTCCGTGAGCGTTTTGATGCCGAGCTCTTTGAGCTTCAGCAGTCCACTATTACTATTGGTCACGGCGTAATCCTCTAACTTCGCATCGCTCGAATGAGCTCGCTCAACCGTGCGGCGAGCAACGGTGTCTACGATTATTTCTCGCGTATTTTCCCATTTCTCCGCGACCATGCTTTCCCGTACCTCTTCTTGTTCTGCCTGTAGCCGTTTTTTGCGGATTTTGCCGCTAAGAAAACATGTTCTGCACGGGTGGCGCAGTTTCGTAAAAGCTTTGTCCAGAATGCCTCTGGCACGGGATTCGGCAACATCAAAGATGGCACTGGTCTCCGCGAGCGTCAATTTGTCCTCCAAGACATATCGCAGAACTTCATTCTCACGTACAGTGAGCGAACTGAGCGCCTCCGCGACGTTTTCTGACAGATGCTCATAATCCTGAATCAGTTTTTAGGCCGAAAATCATGCCTATACTCCCATTATAGCATACATAGCTAGAAAAGTCAATAGAAAATCAACATTCTCCAGCAGAAAGAAAGCTTTTATGATCTGGTTGAGGGGATTTTTAGTCCAAAGTATTGATTTTCTCGGGTTGGTATGTTATAATAGAAGAACAGCCTATTCTTGATTGGAAAAATCATTAGAATAGAGCATTATTAAAAAATGGAAGGGGGAATTACTTATGGGTAATTTCAATGGAACTTTGGGAGATGTCAAGAATGCGTATAATAAGCGTCAGCGCCGCGAAGACCGTCTGGCGACGCGCGAGGCACGGCTGGAAGCAAACAGCCGCAAGCCACTGGAAGACTCCATCGAAGAGGCATATCGGGAATGTCGGAAGGAGCATAATGCTCATCTCGATCGGCAGTATGACCTGTATCGTCGTTTCTGTGAGCGGGCGCTGCGTTTGATCGAAGAAGCCAGAGCACAGGAGCCGAAGCTGGCGAAGCTGCTGTGGTTGATCGTCGACAGGCACCGCTTGAGCACGCGGGCAGAAGGCAGCGATTCTCCTAAGCGCGAATTGAGCGTCGAGGACAATTCTGGCTTTTGCCGCCTCGATCATCTTTATGAATCGTTGCAGGCAGAAATGCAGAAAATGTCCGCCTAACAAAGTTTCAAAACCTTTGCACATTTTTAGGGCAGTGCCCTATTGCGCCATGGAGTCTCCATGGCGCTTTTTTCTTAGTTGACTTTTTAGAAAATCTGTGATACAATGGTAGTATAAGCTATAAACATAGCTACAAAAACTCACTGACGACCCGTCTAGAGGTTATCTGAGGTTATGTAGCAAGAAAGGAAACTATGACCGAAGCCAAAAAGAATGAAGGTCTCAAAATTCGTATTCGCCTTAAGGCATACGACCACCGCGTTATCGACCAGAGCGCGAAACAAATCGTTGACACTGCAATTCGCACCGGTGCGAACGTCTCTGGACCAGTGCCACTTCCGACCAAACACAGCACTTTCACAGTCGTGAAATCGCCACATGTCTATAAAACTGGCGGTGAAGCTTTCGAGATGAAAGTTCACAAACGTTTGATTGACATTTCGAACGCTACGCCAAAGACAATTGATTCATTGCAGAATCTCTCTTTGCCAGCCGGCGTCGACGCTGAGATTAAGATGTAGAGGAGATAAACTCCTAGTAACCCGTCAGTCTCGTGCTGGCGGGTTTTAGTTCCCATAGACAATTGCTTGTTCAAGCATTTTGCCAAGCCTTGTCAAAATCGTATGTGATGACTGATTTGTCATCACGACCATAATATAATGGCGCGCATGCAGATTTGGGTTGCTCGGATCAGGGTTCCCGTTGCTATCGAGTGCGGGAAACTCGACGAAGGCCGCATCGTTATTCACATAAACATTCCCCGCACCTTGTCCGAAACCAGTTTTGTTGTAAACTGTCGCAAGCGTAAAACCACTCGGTAAGCCTTTACGATAGGTCCAGGCTTGGTTCAAAGCTGAATTGCGGAACTTCTGCCATGAACTCGCCGACCAATCTGAATGGCGATAATAATGTTGGAGCAGAAGAGAAATATCGTGCGCCGAAGATTTTAAGCCATCAGGCTGTGTGTTGGTTAGTCCGAGGCTTCTAATCAGGTTCCCCACACGCGCCAAACGGGGTTCATCTTCGAGCATTTTTTCGGCACAGGGGTTATTTGACTGGCTCACCATAATGTCTAAGCATTGCCCGAGTGACAAACCATCAAGATAACTCGCGTTCGGATCGTCTCGCCCAGCATCAATCTGGGCGTATCCGTCATAGACATAAAATAATTTATAAATTGAACGCGGATACATCGAAGCGTTCGCGCGATAACTTGCTGCAACTCTGCCGTAATCAAGGTCAAAAATCTCCACTGCTGCCTCACCATACTCAGAACTATTCGCCCAATTGTCGACTACGCTCTGCAAGTTTACAAACTCCGTTTTTTCAGGCTTAGGCGTTATGGCAACTTCCTCCTCTTTGGGGGCTTCTTCAGCTTCGCCACCAATCGCATCTTTCGTCAGGCATTCTGCGTCGACTGGCGCTGGATCCTCCTCCTCTTCGTAATCGGCAGCTTCAACAGGATGGGAATTGCGATAAGCTAAGCATCCCGTCGTTGTGATTGCCATCACCCCTACAGCGACCACCGTCCCGATTATAAACCGCTTCTGCTCACTCATCATAGTAATATATATTATATCACGTGAGGGCGATAAGGCTTTTCGGAAAGTGTGGTATAATGGTTGTATGACAGGGGTAATGCGGTTTAAGAAGAAGTTCTACTTCGTTGCGGCGGGGTATTTTCGGTTTTTTGCGAATTTTTCCCTCAAACGCTGGCATCCACGAGTAATCGCTGTGACTGGATCGGCTGGCAAGACGACCATGTTGCATCTAATTGAATTCGAGCTTGGCGACCGTGCTCACTATTCGCACGATGCGAATTCAGCTTTCGGAATTGCTTTCGATCTGTTAGGTATGGACGGCGTGCGCGGCTCGCGTTGGCGTTGGCTAAAATTGTTTGCCTTGGCACCTATACGCGCCTTGTATTATCAACGTACGGGAGAGTTTTATGTCGTTGAAATCGATGGTGAGCGCCCACGCGAGACAGAGTTCCTGGCTAGCTGGCTGAAGCCTGAGGTGACGCTCTGGGTTTCGCTCGGCTTGAGCCATGCCGTGCAGTTTGAACAAGAAGTGAAAGAAGGGAAATTCAAGAGTCTTGACGAGGCAATTGCGCATGAGTTCGCAACTTTACCTATGAATACTACAAAAGAAGTTTGTATCGATGCTGATAGCTCGTTGATGTTAAAAGCAACAAATGGGATCAAAGCAAAAGTCGTGAAACTCAGTCGCAAGTCCTTGAAGCGTTATAATGTCTATCCGACGCGCACAGATTTTATTTTTGACAACGCTTCGTTCCACTTTTCCCAGCCTCAACCTCGTGATATCGCGATTCAACTCCTGATGCTAGAAAGGTTACTTGCCTATCTAGGCGTTCCGCTTCGTACGGATTTCTCCAATATGCCAGTTCCGCCGGGGCGCAGCTCCTTCTTCCAAGGTAAAAACGGCCTGAAAATTATTGACAGTAGTTATAATGCACATTTGATTAGTATGAAAAGTATTCTTGAGATGGCAAAGGCTCTCCATGCAGGGCACAAATGGCTGATCATCGGCGACATTGTTGACCAAGGCTCGCTCGAAAAGGAAGAGCACACAAAACTCGCCGATTATATTGCAGCAGTTGAGCCAGAAATGGTGGTTCTTGTCGGACGACGCACAAAGGAATATACAGCGCCACGTCTGCGTGAGCTCGGAGTAGAGACACGCACGACGCTCGATCCGCACAAGGCCTTGAAGTTTATCGAGGAACATACGACCGGAGAAGAAGTTTTAATTTTTAAGGGTAGCCAATATCTTGAGTGGATTATCGAACAATTGCTTGCTGATTCAAGCGACGCAGAAAAATTGCCACGTCGCGAAAAAGCGGCAGTGAAACGCCGTGAGAGGCGGGGGTTGAGCTGATGGCTGTCTCAAAACCGAAACTATTCATCATCCATGGCTGGACTTATACGACCGCGCCATGGACCCAGACGATTAATCTATTAGAAAAACGCGGGGTGAAAGTAGAAATGTTGAACGTTCCAGGCCTTACTTCGCCCTCGAATAAAGTCTGGACTATTGAGGACTATGTGAAATGGGCAAACCGCAATTTACCAGACGGAGCGATTGCTCTTGGACATAGCAACGGCGGTCGAATTTTATTAAATCTCTGCGCTGAAAATCCCAAGAAGCTAGAGCATTTGATTTTACTAGATTCTGCAGGGGTTTATGAGGTATCCAGTAAACGCGACGTCGCACGTTCACTCTCAAAGAAGTTTGGTTTCTTGAAGCATATTCCGGGTTTGACGAAAGTTTGGCATAAGTTGACTGGAACGACCGATTATGCGCGCGCACCAGAGAACATGAAGAAAACACTAGCCAATATGCTCGAATCGGACAAGAACCTAGACATCGGAAAGGTAACGACCCCAACATCGATTATCTGGGGCGAGGCCGATACGGTAACTCCCCCCCATCAGGGGGAAAAGATGTATGCCGAAATTGTCGGTAGTAGTTTTGATATGCACAAAGATTGGACTCATGCACCGTATTTGTCTCATCCGAAAGAGCTGGCGGATGCAATTTATCAAGCTTTGCGGAATCCGCCAATCATTGCGACAGAAAAAATTGATGATACGACGTCGAAATCGGCGGCCCTAGCGCTGAAGCGGGCTCCCGAGCCGGTTTTGAAAAAGAAAAGTCATAATCCAGTAGCGCCCGATGTTGCAACAAAACTAGTGTTGCGGAAAGACAGTAGCAAGCTGACTGAGGGGATTGTGGTTTCTGATGCTGAAGGTGCGGCTGTGAAATATAAGATTAAAAAATCGCGCAAGGTGATGAAAACTACCGATGCTGGAGCTAGTTCAGCATCTTTAGCACTGAAAAAGAGTACGAAAAAGGAAGAGAAAACTCCGAAAGTCGAAAAGAAGGCAGAGTCAGAAACTGGGATTTTGGCGGAGCTGGACCAAAAGTCGGATGCTAAAGTCGATTTTGTGCCCGCGGAGTTGAAGACGATTTCTAGCGCTGACGCCGAAAAATTAAAGGGCACGAAAAAGCGCCGGACGCCATTGAGGGGTAAGAAATAATGATTTTTCTGGGACAGGCCTCGAATTATAGTTTCGGACGCGCTTTGAAGCATTTGCTCACACATGGTCGAGAACACGATTCTGCCGCACTGAAAGGAGTCTTATTGAAGAAGTATGGTCAAAAAGATAAAGAGAACCAAGTTATGCTTTATCAAACTGGGCGTTCGGCGCTGGCTGCAGCCTTCTCTAGTGTTGTTCCGCGTGGCAGCGAAATCATTATTCCTGGGCTGACTTGTATCGCTGTGGTGCGGGCAGTGCGAGCAATTGGTTGCGAGCCGGTGTTTTCTGACATCGAGCCAGGGAAGTTGCAATATGATTTTGAAAAACTCGTCGAGACGCTCGAAAAACATCCACAGGCGCGGGCGATTGTAGTACAAAATACGTTGGGTATAACGATAGATATAAAAGAAGTTGAAAAGCTAGCACGGAAGTATAAACTGGAAATTATTGAGGATTTGGCACATTCGGCTGGGAGATTTTATCCTGATGGACGTGAAGTCGGTACGGTTGGCGCCGCGACGGCTCTTTCTTTTGGAAAAGGCAAGGCGATCGATACAATTTCTGGTGGCGCAGTGATCGTGCGAAAAAACGAGGTTCGGCAATTGCGTGAACCGTTATTCCGTCCGCATGTAGGGGCGCGTTGGCGCGCACGTTGGTATCCCCTGCTAGGTTGCTTGATGCGCGCTGGATATCATGTTGGGCTCGGAAAACTGATGACTGGAGTTTTTCTGAAGTTCCATTGGATTGAGCGATCGGCCGACGCGATATTGGACATGGATGTTAGACTTTGTGATTGGCAAGCCAGATTAGCATTGAAACAGCTAAGAAGCTTACCAAAAACGCCACTACGTGAATTTGAACTTGTAAAAAAGCGTGGGGAATTGTTAGCGGAATTAAAAAGTGAAGGATTTTATTTTGATGAGATTTGGTACGATACACCGGTTTCGCCAGCTCGGTATGTGAAAGAGGCAAATTTCCCGACGAAAGAATGCCCTATGACTGTGGAAATTGCTGAACAGATTATCAATTTGCCTACTTGGTATCCAGCAGAGAAGCTAGTTGTGGCGCGTAAGCTCATTGAAAAGTATGTTAAGGTTGTGAGGCATAGTGATGATTAATAGGCGCGATTTGTGGAGAAAGGTCCAAGCAGCATATCCCGAGGCTAATTTTTTGCAATCTCCAGAGTGGGGGAAGATGAACGAACTAGTCGGGCATAAGATAGTAATTGAGGCAACTGACGAGAGAACGTGGTGTTTGGCGATTAGGAAAGATGCAAAGCGCGGTCGGTATCTCGAGATTCCAGGCGGTCCGTTAGTAGATTGGAAAAACGAAGAGGAAGTTAGGCGAATTTTTAATAAGATTAAAGTTATCGCTAAGCAGGAAAAATGTGTTTTTGTACGTTTGCGACCACAACTCGAAAAAACTATCAAGAACATGCGACTCATGCAGGAATTAGGCGCGGAGCCTGCCCCTATGCATTTGCATGCTGAACATACTGTGATTGTCGACTTGACTAAGAAGGAGGAGAAGCTACTCGCCAATATGCGTCGTCAAACGCGTTATGAAGTGCGACGTGCAGGCAAACTTGGTCTGAAAGTAAACTGGAGTGACAACGAGAAACTTTATCAAGAATTCCATCAAGTTCAACTGGAAACTGCCGCCAGGCAACATTTTGTGCCACCAGATTTAAAAACATTGCTTGCAGAGCGCGAAGCTTTTGGGAAAAATGCGAGATTGTATTATGTTGAAGACGCAGAAGGGCATAGAATTGCTTATGGTTTGATTTTGATCTCCGGAGACGAAGCGGAATATTTCGAAGCAGCCTCGACCGAATTAAACCGCAAGCTGCCAGGCTCTTATGCTCTGCAGTGGCAAGTAATGCGAGACCTGAAGGAACAGGGAGTTAAGAAATATAATCTCTGGGGAATTGCGCCCCCAGGCGAGAAAAATCACCGCTATTCTGGTGTTACAACGTTTAAGACCGGGTTCGGCGGAGAAGTCGTCGAATTTATCCCAGCGCACGATATTGTGATTAGTCGTGGGAAATATATGTTGGATTTGCTAGTGGAAACATTGCGTAAGAAAAGGAGACATCTATGAGAATTATCGACGCTAAAAACCGCAAAGAATGGGATGATTTTGTTACGAGTCATCCTGAGGCGAATTTCCTGCAATCTTGGGATTTCTATGAGTTCTACAAAAGTCGTGGTAACGAAGTTGTGCGACGGATTGTGGTCGAAGATGCAAACCGGAAAGTTGCGCGCGAAAATGATCTGCCCAGTAATCGGCGTGTGATTGGGGCTTATGCTGGCGTTGTGGAGAAGGCAAAACGCGGGCGACATCTTGCGATCGCTGGCGGTCCGATTTTGGATTGGGGTAAACTTGAAGTCGTCGAGGCGGTTTTCCAGGATATGAAAGAACAAGGCAAAGCAAAAAAATGCGTTTTCGTGCGTGTTCGTCCGCAACTTGAGCGCAGTGAAGAAAGTTTGGAACTTATGCGAAGGCTAGGGCTTGCGCCTGCACCAATGTATCTTTCGGTTGAGTTTGCGGGGGTTTTGAATCTGGAAAAAGACGAGGATGAAATCTTAAAAGGCATGCGTCAACGTTTGCGCCGCGCACTCAGAAAAGCCGAAAAGAATGAGCTTATCGTTGAAAAGAGCACCGATCCGAAAGATATTCATGAATTTTACGAAATCCAGATGCAAACTGCAGGTCGACACGGCTTTGTAGCTTTTTCTGAAGATTTTTTGACCAAGCAATTCACCGCTTTTGCGAAACATGATGAAGCCGTGTTATATTCTGCAAAATACCAAG
>CARTQV010000023.1:0-2648 GCA_949070545.1 uncultured Candidatus Saccharibacteria bacterium
GCTATTTTGGGATTACGACGTCAGGAGGAGACGTTTATCAAGGAGCAAATACGGAGCCGGCAGTGTTGGAAGATATGGGCGCGGCGTTTCAGCACAATGCAAGGATTCCGGATATGTATGCTTGGGCGGTGATTAACTTTTTTGATTATCAATATAGTTTCGGGTTAGATACGATTTTTCGGCTGGTGGACGTTGCGATGGGGATTGGAATATTATACCTGATGACTTATTTGGCGCTGGGGCGGAAGTTGCGGTTGGAACTGAAGGATGCGGTGATTTTTGGGTTGGGATTTTTGATGATTTTTCTGTCGCCACATGGGCGGGTGTTGTATGCGGGATTTTCGGCGATTCATAATTATTTATTAATCGTTTTGATTAGTTTGGTTTATGTAGTGCCGTTTCTTAGGAAAGTGCGTGGGGTGGAAAGTGAAAGGGGATGCTGGTTTAATTTAGTGATGTTGATAGCAGGAGTGGTGTTTGGGTTATCGTCGAATTTGACGCCGATTGCGTTTTTGTTGACATTTGCGACGATTTTGGTCGTGAGGATGGTGCAGACGCGAGAGTTGAAAAAGGTGCTTAAAAACGTGAAGATGTGGGAGTGGCTAGGTATTGTGGGGATTGTCATTGGGATGGGGGTGGCGTATATTGGTGGCCCAGGAGTGTCGGGGTATTTCGCGAGTGGTTATGGGACGGAATATGATTATGTGGGTGTGGGGGAGATGATACAAGAGCCGGCGCGGAGTGTGAAGAGGATGGTTTGGCATGTGGTGAATAATAGTGCAAGAGTGTTGGGGCCGGCAGTGGCGGTGTTGGCGATAGTCGCGATAGCGAGGGTTGTGAGATGGAAGGTGCGAGGGGCAAAAAAGAAGATTGAATGGGGGCTAAAAGGGAAGATGGGGGAAGTTGTTGAGGTATTGGCGATTTTTGTGATGTGGCATGTTTTGATTGCGACACAGTTGAATGCGCCATTACGGATTCTATTGACGGCGTATGTGGCGGGGATAATGGCGGTTTTAGTGTTGGTGAATGAGTGGACGAAGGGATGGAAAATGGGGATGGTTGGGGTTTTGGTAGTAGTGATGGTCGCGGGAGTGGTGACGGTGAGAACGATGCTGGCGATAGAATATCATGAGAAAGCGGGGCGAGTGCTGGAACGAGTGCGGGAGAGTGAAGCGGAGACGATTTGTGTGACGCGAGAGGAGGTAACGAGTCGGACGCTGCCGATGGTGTATCTTGGGCAGGAGGACATGGTGACGGACTGGGCGATGCCAGAAAAGATTTATGGAAAGGAGATTGTGTGGTGCAAGTAGAGAAATGGAAAAAGATGCGAGGCAGAGTGAAGGTTTTTGTGAAGCCGGTGCTAATCGTGTTTGTGATAATCTTGCTCGGGATGTCGGCTATATTACGGGCAAATTTTAGCTATGTGGATGATTTGGCGCGTACGGTAGAGGGGTATAAAGGGTGGGGAAATTTCAGTCGATATTTGTCGAATGCGCTGGCGGTAGTGTTGTTTGGGAATGGAGCTTTGACGGATATTTCGCCATGGCCGCAGATTGTAGCGGCTTTTATTATGGCGGTTGCTGGAGTGTCGTTGCTATATATTATATATGGTCGGAAAAAGTTTCGGTGGTGGGAGCTTTTTGTGGTGGTGATTTTGGCGTTGAACCCATATTTTTTGGAGTGTTTGTCGTATAAATTTGACGCACCGTTTATTGCGACGGCGGTGCTAATGATGATTGTGCCGTTTTTGGCGCGAGGAAAGAAAACAGAAATATATATGTTGGCGGTGTTCGGAGGAACACTTGCGACTTGCATGACTTATCAGGCGGCGCTGGGGATTTTACCGATGGTGACGATTGCACTTGTGGTGCGGATGTGGAATCAAGGTGAGAAGTGGGGGAAGATTTGGCGATTTGGGCTGAAACAGTTGGTGGGTATATTGCGGCGTTGTTGTTTTTCAAGATAGCTTTGATGAAAAAAGTTGATGCATATGTTGTGACGGAATTGCCAGGAGTCGGGGGATTGGTACCGCAAATAGTGGAGAATCTAGGAAGATATTATCGATTGGTGATGGGTGATTTTCCGAAGATGTGGCTAGGACTGATACTGGTGATTATGGCGGGGTTTGTGGTGATGATGGTGATGAGGTCGAAACAGCGAAAGTGGCTAGCGGGGATTGTGGCGGTGATGACAGTGGCGTTGTTAGGAGTGATGTGTTTTGGGATTTATGCCGTGATGGTGAAACCGCTGTTTGTGCCGAGAGCGATGTTTGGGGTGATGGTGATGATTACAATTATGGCGGTCGTGGCGGTTGAAGATGAGAAAATGACGAGCAGGTGGCAGGAGGGAGTGAAAGTATTTTTCGCAGGAGCGGGGGTGTTGTTAGCGTATTTATTTGTGGTTTTTGGTTTTACCTATGGAAATGCTTTGGCTTTACAGAAGAATTGGACGGAATTTCGGGTTCAGGAGGTGATTGGAGATTTGGAACAGGAAGTGAATCTTCTGGATACACAGAGGGTGATGGTGGTGGGGAGAGCTGGGGCGGCGCCAGCGATTGAGACGGCGCTCGAAACGTATCCGGTTTTGAGTAGGTTGGTGCCGGAAGAGTTTGAGAGTGGATATTGGGGGCAGTATCAATTTTTCCGATA
>CARTQV010000023.1:2658-10209 GCA_949070545.1 uncultured Candidatus Saccharibacteria bacterium
GCTTAGAGGAGTTGAATGGCGATATGTTTGAGGTGCCAAATGTTGAGGAATACCCGATTGTAAGGGAATCTTGGTATCATAACATTCGTCGAAATGCAGAACGTGGGGAAGTCGTGGTAGAATTAAAATTTGAAGAAAATTAGAAAAATAGTTGATTTTCGTAAAGTTTAAGCTTATAATTTTAGCATGAGTTTAATTCATGGAGTGGGCGACTTCTTCGCGTTGGATATCGGGACAGTGGCGATTCGGCTTGTGCAGCTTTCAGGTGACGCAAGTCATGGTTGGACATTGCAAAAATTTGCGTATGTGCCAGTAGATCGAAAGATTTTAGAAGATGGTTCAGCGGCTGGTGCGCGAAGGTTGGGTGAGACAATTTTGGGGGCGATGCAGCAGGCAGGAATTACGACAAAGAATGTAGCGGTTGGGATGCCGGCATCGAAGACTTTTACAACAGTCGTGAAGGTTGATAATCAGTCGGAAGCGGAGCTGATGAATACGATTAAGTACCAGTTGGATAAATATATCCCGATGGCGATTGACGAGGCGACGGTGAGTTATGTTTCGCTCGGGGTCTGTCCGCATGATGCAACGAAAGCGGAAGTGTTGGTTTCGTCGACGGCGAATGCTTTTGCAGAGGCGAGGATGGAGATGATTGAATCGTTTGGGTTGAATGTGATTGCGCAGGAGCCGGAATCTTTGGCGATGGCGCGAGCGTTGATGCCAGTAGGAGCACAAGACGCACGATTGATTATTGATCTTGGAGAACGGAGTACGGATCTTGTGATGATGTATCGAGGTGTACCGAGGTTGGTGCGTAGTATTCCGGGCGGATTGATGCTTTTGATTAAGACCGTAGTGGCGGCGTTGGGCGTGAAAGAAGAACAAGCACGGCAGTTTATTTTGAAATTCGGATTGGCGCAGGATAAGGTTGATGGGCAGGTGTTTAAGGCGTTGGACTCAACTTTGGAAAGCTTCGCGGCAGAAATTAGTAAATCAATTCGTTTCTTCCAATCGGAATATATGAATGCGCCGGTTGGCGGGATTGTGCTATCGGGATTCGCGGGCATGATTCCGTTTATTGCGGAATATATTGAGGCAAAGACTGGGGTGCCGACCGCGCAGGGTAATCCTTGGCAGCTAGTGAAGGTATCTCCAGAGCAACAGCAGGTTTTGCAACCGGTGGCGAGTGAGTTTGCGGTGGCGATTGGGCTCGCGGAAAGGAGTAATGACTGATGCAAGAGTGGTTTGATAAGGTGAAGGCGAAAATTACAGGGAAGCCGGTGGAAAATAAACCGACGTTGCTCACGGCGGTGGCAACGGATTATGAAGTGAACTTGGTGCCGGATGTAAAAATCCAGATGATTAAGGCACTGAAGATGCGCAATTTGGTTTTGTTCATTTGTATTTTGGTTTCGGCAATTTCGGTCGGGGTGGTTTTGGTGTTGTTTAGTATCAAGAGTGGTCAAGATATTGCAATGTCGAACCAAGATAAGAGGCTAGAAAGCATGTCGATTAAGATGAATGATTATGAGGAGTTAGATGACCTTGTTACGATTCAGCGACAGCTAGATATGATTTCGCAACTTTCGGGCGATAAACCAGTGCTTTCACGAGTATTTGGGGCGCTCGACGTGGTGTTGCCACAGGGTAATGATGTGGTGCAATTGTCGGAATTGAGGGCAGAACTCAGTGAGGATACTTTGCGTTTTGAGGGACAGGCGGATGCGCGCACGGCGCCGTTGATTGACTATCGGGTGCTAGAAGCACTAAAGAAAGGTGTTTCGTTGTCGAAATATGATTACGGGCGGTTTGTGGACGCCATGGGAAATGAGATTCCGACTTGGTGTATCAACGAAGCGGATGCAAACGGAGATCCTTATCGTGATGGTGAGAATTACTATGTGTGGTGGGACTTGTCGATGAAGGGCTGTGCGGCAGTTGCGAAGGGAACGACGGCGCCAGAGGCTGATGATGGGGAAGAACAGGTGGAATTGTATTATAATCCTGAGTCAGAGGTGGAGTCGGAAGAGGTAGAAGTTTCGGAAGGTGAATTGGAGAAAGAGGGGGTGAAATTGGAGCTTGAGAATGACGAGGTGAAAGTCGACGTTGATGATGTAGAAGTGCGCAAGGAAGGTGAAGAAACAAAATATATTCGAAAAAATGTGAAAAGGGTGAAGATTTGGCGGACGCCACAGTTCGAAACGTGGCACAAGTCAGGCTATATGGAATTGAACGGAAACATTAGTGGAATTGAACACTTTGAGAGCGAATGTACTCGATATACGGGGACGATGCAAGGCGGAGACGGGAATGTCGCAAAATGGACTTCGACGAATGATTGCATGCTGGCGCCGGAAGGATTGAACGTGCTGTCGTCAACTAATGGGCGTGATGAAAGTGATAATCTGGTTTTGAAGTTTACGGCGACGGTAAATATTAATCCTGAGTTCTTTGCTTTCAGAAATAAACATATGATAGCGATTGGACCGATGGGGCAAAATGTAACGGATTCGTATATGCAGATTGGTGGTATGTTTACACGAGAAGCGCGTGAGTGTGCGGAGGGTGATACGGAATGTTTAAATACGGCGACGAGCGCAGAGGAGGGTGAATAATGGCAACAGGTGATAAACCGCAGGGAAAACGTTTGAAGATTTCTCGAGCACAGCAAATCACGATGTTGGAAGTCCTATTGGCGTCACTCGTGCTCGGAACATGTATGGTGATTGCACTATTCTTGATTAAGTATATTAATTTCAATACGAAGATTATTTCGGCAAAAAACGAAGCAATTTCGGTGTATGATCAGACGATTCGGAACGTGGGGATTTGTGTCGACAGAGATAATAATGGGAAATTGAGCAATGAGGAAGTTGAAAACTGTCGTCCGAATGAGGTGACACTGGATAAGGTGGCGGGGAGTTTGCGTGCGAATGTGCTGACGACGATGGCGGAGAACGAAGATTTGGAGTCGGTGGCGAGACAACGCAATGAAAATTGTTATGATGAAGATGGCGAAAGGATTGATTTCAACAAGTTGTATCAGGAATCAACGGATGAGGAAGAGCGGAGAGAATATTTGCAGTCGGCGAAGATTTGTTCGGCGCTTAGGGTGATTCCGGATGCGCTGCCGGCACAGAAAAATACTGAGGCTCTGATGGCGAGTTTGAACCAGATCTTTATTTTGACTGGTTGGGAGCCAGAGCGTCTGGCGCCAAGAGATGATATTGTGACGAGTAGTATAGAGGGAGTGAGTGTGATCCCAGTATCACTTCGAGTTGAGGGGTCGGGTCCAGAAGTGATGGCGACGTTGCTTAATGTCGAACATTCGATTCGACAATTTGATATTACGTCAGCAACGGTAGAATGGACGAGTCGAGGGATCAGTTTGCAGGCGGCGGCGAATGCTTATTATCTGTCGGAAGCGGATGATTTGGAAGTGACTAAAACTGTTTATGCTTCGAAAAAGGCGAAGGAGGCAAAGAAATGAAACGATCGGACATTTTTTCACTGATTTTGGTGGCGGGGATTGGAACTTTGGCGGCATTTCTGATTTGTAACAAAATTATGGGAGATCCGAACACGGCAAAAGTTGAGTTCAAGGCTTTGAATGGCGTGATTAAAAGTGATTTGATTGCTCCGAACCCAGAAGTGTATAATAGTCTGGCGGTGAATCCGACGGTGGAAGTTTATGTTGGGGATTGTATTGATATTGACCAGAATGGCATTTTGGATAAGGCCGAGTTAGTGGCGTGTGGAAAAGAGGAAGCCGATGAGGTTGAGGAAGGGAATGTGGAAGAGGGGAATGGTGAAGTATCTGGGGAGGAAAGTGTCGAAGGAGAATAGGTGTGGCACTGCTGACAAAGGATGGGCTAGATAGAGTAATACAACTGCTCGTTGGTGAGGGGTTGGTTGATGCTGAGGCAGCACAGCAGGCGCGAGTGGAGGCGGAACAATCGCGTCAATCATTGATTCAGGTTTTGTCGGCGAAGGGTTTGGCGACGGACGAAATGATTGCGCATGCAACGGCGACAATTATGGGGGTGCCGTATGTTGATCTCAAGGATGTGGAGATGGAACAGAATGTACTTGCGCTTTTGCCGTACGATGTGGCGCAACGAAGTATGGTGGTGCCACTAGGAGAGAGTAATGGCCAGCTCGTGGTAGCAATGCTTGACGTGGGGAATGTCCAGTCGGTGGATTATCTGGCGACTTTAGTAAAACGGCCAGTGCGGGCAGTGATGTCGTCGACGGACGGAATTCGAGCGGTGTTGCAACAATATCGCGGTGATTTCACTGGGGTACGTCAAGCAGTGAAGGCAACGAACCGGGAGGTATCGCAGGCACAAGCAAGTAGTAACGTACGAACGATTACGCAAGATTCGCCAATTTCTAAGGCGCTGACAAGTATTCTGGATTTTGCGGTGAAAAATAAGGCTTCAGATGTTCATATTGAACCACTTGAGAATGCCTTGGTGATTCGATGTCGGATTGATGGGGTGCTGAGAAAAGTGATGGAACTACCGAAAGCGCTAGAACCAGCGTTGGTATCGCGAGTTAAGATTTTGTCGAATTTGAAGATTGACGAACATCGTGTGCCACAGGATGGGCAGTTTGCGGTGATGGTGGCAGGGAAAGAAGTGGACCTTCGAATTGCAATTTCTCCAGTGGTATGGGGAGAACAGGTGGTGATTAGGTTGCTCGATAAAACGGGAATGGATATGGACATTGAGGGGATGGGGATGACTGGTCATGCGCTTAGGGCAGTGATGAAGGGGATTAGTGAGCCAAACGGGATGATTTTGACTTCTGGTCCTACTGGTTCGGGGAAGAGCACAACTTTGTATTCATTAATTAAAAAAATTAAGAGTGATGAGATAAATATTGTTACACTCGAGGATCCGGTTGAATACAAAATGGATGGTGTGAATCAGATTCAGGTAAATGTGGACGCGGGGCTAACTTTTGCGTCGGGACTGCGGAGTATTTTGCGTCAAGACCCGGACGTGGTGATGGTGGGGGAGATTCGTGATTCAGAGACAGCGAACCTTGCGGTGCAGGCGAGTTTGACGGGACATTTGGTGTTTTCAACCTTGCACACGAATTCGGCGGCGGGGATTTTGCCGAGGTTGCTGGACATGGGAATTGAGCCGTTTTTGCTGGCGTCGACGTTGAATACGGTGATTGGCCAGAGGTTGGTGCGGCGCGTGGCAGCAAAACGGACAGCTTATCAGAGTAACGAGATGGAGACAACACAGATTCATGAAGTGGTGGGGGATTTGTTGCCGAAGACAGCGGAAGAAGTGGCGGCGGTGAGTGAAGACTTGGGATATAATGGGTTGCCGCTCGCTGATCAGAGTTCATATACGTTGGTGAAGGGAGTGGATGATACAGACGCGCCGGGGGGCTATGCGGGCCGCGTTGGGCTCTATGAGGCGATCGAAGTTGATGAAGATATGCAGAAGTTGATTGTGTCGCGTGCGACTTCGGCGGAAGTGATGAGAGTAGCGAAAGAAAAGGGGACAGTAACAATGCGCCAGGATGGAGCGTTGAAGGTATTATCGGGTATTACGACACTTGAAGAGGTGAATCGTGTGGCAAGTGATTTAGCATAAGGGTTGATATTTTAGAACAACTTATGTTAAAATAGGTACATGGATAATAGTGGGCTTTCAACACAAAACACAAATACTTCACCTTTTGCGCCGGTAGACATTCCGGATTTGAATAATATTGCCGCCCCGAGTGCGATGCCACCGATGGGGTCGGCGAGTGTTGCGGAGCAGGGGAAGAGCGCAGATGTAAAGAATGTGGCACAAACGAAGCCAAGTGCAGATGTGGGGAGTGCAGTGAAACCGGTAGAAACAAAGAATGCGGAGAAGAACGCGGATACGACAAGTACGAAGGTGACTGGTGCGCCGAAAGTGGACGTGAAGGTGGGAGTTGCTGGAGCTACAGCGAGTACTGGAGTGGTGAATGCGGCGAAGCCAGTAGTGAAAGACGCGACGGTGGCGTCGGCGAATTTGCCGACGAACTCGACGGAGATGGGTGGACTAGTGATAGAGACGTTGCTTGAAGAATGTATCAAACATAATGCTTCGGATTTGCATTTACAGGTTGGGCTACCGCCGATTTTGCGTATAGATGGAGTCTTGCAGTCAATGACGACTTATCCGATTTTGACGGATATGATGGTGCAGACTTTGGTGTTTTCGACGTTGGATGCTGATCAAAAAGTGATTTTAAAGAAGGATAAAGAGTTCGACTATTCGTTCGCTTTTGGTGATTTGGGACGTTTCCGTGTGAACGCTTTCTCGGAAAAAGGGAATATGGCGGCAGCGTTTCGGCTGATCCCGAACGTGATTAAGACGATTGATGAGCTGGGGATTCCTGGCGTGGTAGCGAACTTTGCGGAACATCCAAATGGGTTGGTGCTGGTGACGGGTCCGACTGGTTCGGGGAAGAGCACGACACTTGCGGCGTTGATTGATAAGGTAAATACGGAACGAGCGGACCATATTATTACGATTGAAGATCCGATTGAGTTTACGCACATTTCGAAACGTAGTGTGGTGGCACAGCGGGAAGTGCATTATGATACTTATAGTTTTGCAGCAGCGCTTAGGAGTATTTTGCGTGAGGACCCAGATGTGGTTTTGATTGGTGAGATGCGTGATCTTGAGACGATCCAAGCAGCGATTACAGTGGCAGAGACGGGACACTTGGTGTTTGCGACTTTGCACACAAACAGTGCGGCGCAGAGTATTGATCGCATGATTGACGTTTTCCCGGCACACCAACAGCCGCAAATTCGGGCGCAACTGGCGAATATTTTGGTGGGGATTTGTTCGCAAAGGTTGGTACCAGCGATTAATGGTGGGCGTGTGGCGGTGGCAGAAATTATGGTTGCTAACGCGGCGACGCGGAGCATTATTCGTGAAGGGAAGACGCACCAACTCGACATGGTGATCCAGACTGGTATGAGCCAAGGTATGCAGACGATGGACCGAGAACTAGCAAAATTTGTGCGGTCGGGTATTATTAGTTATGAAGTAGCGCGAGAATATACAGTTGATGCAGCGGAGTTCGATCGTTTAGCAAGAGGTTAGGAAGTGAAGCGATATAGTTACAGGGCAAAAGATAAGCAGACAGGCAAGATTATTACTGGTCATGTGCAAGCCGATAGTGAACGCACGGCGGGGCGAATTTTGGTTGATCAGGGTTATATCCCACAGAAAGTGGCTGAAGAAAATGCGGACGGTTGGTTGTCGAAGTTTCAGAATAAGGTAACGAGTAAACAGCGGATTGCGTTTACGAGGCAGTTTGCGACTTTGATTGGAGCGGGTTTGCCACTTTCACAAAGTTTACGGATGGTGGCGGATCAGACTGATGATAAGCCGATGAAGGCGGTGATTGAAGATGTTTTGGCACAGGTTGAAGGTGGAAAAACGCTGCATGATGCTTTTGCGAGGCATCCAGAGGTATTCAACCGGGTTTATTTGTCGTTGATTGCGGCTGGTGAAGCGTCAGGAACACTCGATGTGTCGTTAA
>CARTQV010000024.1:0-3266 GCA_949070545.1 uncultured Candidatus Saccharibacteria bacterium
GAAACTATTTGCCTTCACCGCTCCCACCGAACTTTTCTTTTTCTTCGCCGCAATCAGCCTCTCTACCGCTCGGGTCGATAATCCTTCTTTCACAATCCGTGACAAAACCTCTTCAACCACTTCTGGCTCCGCTGAAATCAACGGTCGCATCGGTCCTTCTGGGAGATGGTTCTCCTGCATCACTTTTTTCACTTCTTCTGGCAACTTCAGCAGTCTCATTGTGTTCTTCACGCTCGCGCTACTTTTTCCAACTCGCTTCCCAATTTCACTGTCGCTCAAATTAAATTGGTCTTTCAATTTTGCATACGCCGTTGCAAGCTCAATCGCGCTAAGATCTTCTCTCTGTGCGTTCTCGATAATTGCGAGTTCCAGCCGATTCTGATCGCTCAACGTCCGCACAATCGCCGGGATCGTCTCCTTGCCCGCGAGCTTCGACGCCCGAAACCTACGCTCCCCCGCCACAATCTGATATTTCTTCCCCTTCTTCACGACCACAATCGGCGAAACCACGCCTTGTTCCCGAATCGAATCTGCCAACTCGTTCAGACTTTCTTCATCAAAACTTTGTCGCGGCTGCGACTTGTCCTGTACTACTTCTTCCAACTTCAGCTCAACCAGACTACTAACACTCTTGTCCTCATCTCGTGTCGCATCAAACTCGTCATCCACCCAATCCGTCGGGATCAGACTATCAAACCCCCGTCCCAAACCTTTGCTCATCGCTCACCCGTCCTTTCCTCTACTTCACGCGCAAAATCTTTATATGCTTTCGCACCCTTACTAAACTTGTCATAAGCCCCAACCGGCACACCATGGCTCGGCGCCTCCGCTACACGCACATTCCGCGGGATCGTCGCCTTGAAAACTTTTTCCTTAAAATACTTCTTCACTTCCGCAAGCACTTCCGCCGACAAACTTGTCCGTTTATCATACATCGTCGCGAGTACACCAAGCAATTTTAACCTCGGGTTCATTGCTTTTTTCACCATTGTCATACTCTCGAGCAACTGTGCCACTCCCTCAAGTGCGTAAAACTCTGTTTGTACCGGCAAGATTAAATAATCCGCCGCAATCATCCCATTCACGGTCAATAGCGACAAACTCGGCGGCGAATCGATAATCACAAAATCATAATTATCTTTCACGCTCTCAATCCCCCTTTTCAGCATCCCAAATTTCTGCTTCATACCTGCCATTTCCACTTCCGCATTCGCTAATTGCGGCGTCGTCGGCGCGAGGTCAAAGTTTTTAAAATTCGTCTCCTGTATCACTTTCGCAAATTCTGTTATTCCGAGCATCACCTCTGTCATACTTTCCTCAAGTCCGTCCTTATCTACCCCGAGCCCACTCGTTGCATTCCCCTGTGGGTCAAGATCAACAAGCAAAACCCGTTTCTTGTCCTTCGCCAAAAAATACGCCAAATTCACCGAAGTCGTGGTTTTCCCGACGCCACCCTTTTGATTCGTAATACAAATCACCTTTGCCATAACTATTATAATTATATCACGAAACTTCAGCTTAACCACAAAAAAGAACCAGACTCTCCATCCAGTTCTTCTTTTCTTATCCGATCTTCTCGATTTCGATCATCGAATATTTCTGCCGATGTCCAATTTCTTTATGGACACGTTTCTTCGACTTGTAGCGAATCACTCGCAACTTGTCCCCTTTTACAAGTTCCTCGACTACTTTCGCTTTCACCTTCACACCTGCGACCTCCGGCGTACCGACTTTCACGTCATCACCATCAATCACCATCAAAGCGCCAGTTTCGAGCTCTTTCGTTCCTTCCGGGAGGAGGTCCACCCGTAGGGTCTCTTTCTCGGAGACGAGATATTGTTTTCCGCCAACGAGTATAACTGCCTTTTTCATGTTATTCCCTTAAATAATATTATTTATCCCACTAATTCTACCAAACTTCTCTCTAAAAGTCAACAAAAAGTCCCTCTTTCGAAGGACTTTTCTGCCGTAACTCAGATTATTTCTTACGTCCGCGTGCACTATGCGTCGCTTTTTTCACCGCCTTACTACTCTTTCGCCAATAGACAATCCCCGCGACCAGCGCCACCGTCACTACCACGGCGAGCGCAATCTCAATCGGCCCCGTCGTCGGCAACTCATCCGGCAATTCTGGATCACCCGGTACCACTGGTGTATCAACTGGTTGAGTCTGAATTGTATAAACAATCTGCCCAGAATAAGCGCCACAGCCGAGAATTACACCATTCAGCTCATCCAATCCTAGTGGCACACCCTCCGTTGAAAACAGCGCCGTCGCCAAAGTCGAACCATTTACTCCCCACTGGTTATAAATCTTCGCCGACCCTTCGACATAATGCAAAGTCATTGCTTCTTTTGCGGTTACATATGCTTCATCCCAAACTGCCGCTGGGCTCGCATTGCTCGATGTGATTTTCCCCGTCACCGCTTGACGTTCATTCGCCATCAAAGCCTCTGGGAAAGTGCTCGACAATCTCACGTCTCTCGCTACACCTGCATAGTTATGCGCCGCATCATTATAAGTCTCGGAAGCGTCGTTGTGGTAATAAATATACACTTCATATTGTTTACCTGCTTCGAGAATAATCTCGCTACTATATGGACGGCCCGAGTCCTTTTCTTCGATTCGCACAAAATCACGTTCGTCTCCTACCGCCGCATTGTCCGTGATCGAGTTAAAAGTTGCATGATCCGCTGGGCTCTGGTTTGTATAAGTCGGGCGTTCTGGGCCCCAAGCCATCGTCGGAGTGCTGACGATCAACGGAGTCACAACTAGCGCTACTAACCCCGAGACTAAAGCTTTATATTTTTGTTTTTTCATATTTTTCTCCTTTGCTTTTAACGCTTACCTAAGATTTGCTCAATATAATTCGCATATTCTTCGTCCGTCATATCAGTCAAGTCTTCTTTTTCTAAAGCTTCATTCGCCGCAACTTGATTTTCATGGTTGTTCTTTTTCTCTTCTTCTGTCGCTTTATTGTCTTGTTGCATACCTGCCTCAACTTTTTCCTGCGCATCTTCTTTAGCAGTCGCCGACTCTTCCTCAGTTTTACCATAAGTCCCAGTCATATTACCGGTTATTTCGTCTCCCGAGACTTTGTTATCATCCGTTTCGTTTGATGGTTTTTCAATCTTGTTCTGATCTTTATCGTCTAAGTTGTCAGTTTTATCTACAGGGTTAGTCTGTCCACCATCATCAACCACCTTCTTCTCATTCTCCTCATCTTTCGGTTTTGGCGTCCCACCTGGAGGAGTTGTAGCTGGTG
>CARTQV010000024.1:3366-10174 GCA_949070545.1 uncultured Candidatus Saccharibacteria bacterium
GTTCAGTCCCACCTGGAGGAGTTGTAGCTGGTGGTTCAGTCCCACCTGGAGGAGTTGTAGCTGGTGGTTCAGTCCCACCTGGAGGAGTCACTCCAGGCCCTGGCGTAATCAGCTCCTCAGTCAACTCCGTGATAATCGGCGCTGGCACAATATCCTCTTCCAAATCAACACTTACCGGCGTGCGTTTCTTTCCTTCTGGTGTATGATTCGGCTGAACCCCACAAGCCAAGTTCAAATCAACCACTTCTTGCGTCCCGTCCGCATAAGTCATTACAGCCTGCACTTGTTTCGCATTATCGCGATCTTTCACGTCCGTCCCGAGCACCAAATTATCTGTCGTACTCTCATTTCCATTCAGATGATAAATATATGAAGTGCGCTCCGTCCCATTTTCGAGATAGAAAGTATAGTCTGCGCTCCCGAGCACAACTGCCATCGCTCCGAGCAACTTTTTCTGCAGCTCTGCGCCACCTTCTTGATCGAACAGCGCATCCACCGCCTTTTGTCGTTCATCGAAGTTCTCAATGTTGATGATACTTTCATCAACTCCTGCTGCGCGCAGCACATTTGGCAAATCCGCAGCATGTGCTGCCAAGGTCTCTGGCTGATCACGCTCAATCGCCAACAATCGCTTGATCGTTTCAGCTTCACGCCCTTCTTTCATATCATAAAGATACGAAAGATCTTCGCCGAACGCATTGATACTTTCTTTGTTCTTCCCATCATAATGCTCTTTGCGATTTTGCAGAACACCGTATTTATTCGCTGTCTGGCCATCTTTGTCCATCGTTTCGAGCAACCCGCCACCAATCGCCTCAATATCGTGTTGCGAAAGATCCGTCTCGCCTGATTTCATCATCTCATCAATAAACCCATCCACATCAAACTCAGCTTCCTTCTGTCCAGCTATCAACTCGGTACCATCACCAAACGTCGTTTGATTCAAATCATCCACCGACAAATCTCGCTCAATCCCTTGCTCTGTCGCCGCCAACGCATTCTGAGGAGACTTGAAATTGCTTGCAATCGAGGCAAATAACGCCGAAGCCGTAATCACTACCGTCGCTGCTGTCACTGCGATCCGTCCCAGCAATTTCTTAAACCCAGTCCGTCCTTTCACTTTCTCAGTGACTTCTTGCTCCAACTTCTCGCGCGCTTCTGGCGTCAGTTCGACTTCCGCCGCCTCTGCCTGCGCACCAATCTCCCTCGCTACACCATCAACTACTTCCGCATCGATATTGAATTCATTCGCCGCCCGCTCCGCGTCTACTCTCTCGAGCTTCTCGAGTTCTTCTTCTAATTTTTCCTTCAATTCTAGATCTTCCACATCTGCAATCACCTGCTCGAAACGCGCCCGACGCATCTGTTGTTCGGTTACGTCATTCGGATTGTTGAGATCCAATTCTCCCGAAGCCGCCTGCTCAACCAAATCTTCTGCTTCTTCCGCGACCTCCGCCTCAGCCCCCGCCGCCATCGGTACTTTTTCGAGAATCGCGAGCTTCTGCTCAACTTCTGCAATCCTCGCCTGATCATTCGCAATTTGTTTCTGCTGTGCCTCGCTCAGTTGGTTATAAGGCCCACCTTCGGCCCTAATCTCGTCAATTTCCGCCTGCCACGCATTCCGGTCATTCGTCAAATCCGCCATCGCCTGTTCAACCGTCCGCCCCGCGAGAATCTTTTGCACTTCCTCAGCATCTGGTACTTCCATCACTTCCGTAGTTTGCTCCGCCACTACGGCCGGAGCCATAAACTCTTGCGTCTCAACTACCGCTGGGCTTCCCACTCCCTCAACAACCGCTGGTGGCATAGTTTCTGTACCTTCCGCACCCACATTCGCAATCGTCTCTTCCGCATAAGCCGGATTACCATAACGATCAGTCTGTTGGCGCATATACTCTTGCCATTTTTCATTTTCAGCCAAATTAATTACATTCGAACCAGTCGCTTCAACCGCAGCCTTCCCTAATTCTTGCTGAACTTTTGCTTTTTCTGCGTCCGATAATACCTCCGCATTCCCACCGAGTTTTTCACCTGCCATTATACCTGACCTCCCGCATTTCCTGCGTTATTATTACGATAATCTTCTGCGAATTTTTGCATCACCCCCTCAATCACTTTCTGAAAATCCACTCCAGACGTTTCGAAAAACTTCTCAATTTCGTCATCCGAAACGTTCTCTCGTTCCAACATCTTATTCAGCTCGATCAATTTCGCGTCTGGCAACGCCTTGATCATCGCTTTTTCCATTTCACTTTCTAGCTGCAAACGCAAACCTTCACGCACTGCTCGCTGTTCTTCAGGATTTGTATTTTCTTGACCTGTCGCCGCTAACATTTTATCAATGAAAGCGTTCAGCACCATTCCTTGAGTTATTGTTTTTGTTGGCATCGATAGCCCCTTTCTACATGACTTTTCCCCAGCTTAGCATAAGCTTTTCCAAAAGTCAAACAGCAAATCCCCAGAGAATCAACTCGCTTTCTGCTCCTGCGCGATCTTTTCATCCAGCCTTCCGACTACCCTCGCCAGCTCAATCTGCATGTCTCTATTCTCACACATCCTCATCCGTCGCATTGTTTCCTCACGCAAGCTCACGAGGCTCCGCCCCTCAAGCGGATTCTCTTTCTCCGCCGTCTCACTATTTACAGCCTCCACCTTTCCATTTTCCTCCTTTATCGCTGCCCAAGCCTCCGGATACTCCGCTTTCAATTCCATATCGAACTGCATGCCATGCGCCAACTCGCCATGCCCCTGCGCCGTTTCCGGATGTTCCGACACATACGCCGCATCTTCTGCAATTTGATTATCACGCACAATATCATGCTTTCGGTAATTATATAGCCTCTGTTTATAATCGTCCGCGTTCTCTCCTTCGCGTTGCAGGTTGTTCATAAATAAATCCACTGTATCTAGCGTCCCCGGTTCGTGTGGTACCATCGCCACACTCCACGCAATCTCCTCATTCGGCCCCAGCCCAGCTCCCTTCGTCTCGCTCACCAACCGCGACTCGCCCCCATATAATTTCGTCATCGTGCGCCCCATCTCAAGCTTCATACTATTCAGCAATTGCTCGTCGTAGTTCGGATCCAAAACCTCTCCTCGGCTCGCCCGAAACTTTTCTTCCAGCTCCTTCATCCCATCCATCCGACTCAGCCCCGCTTGAATCACATGCTCAACCCTCGCCTCACGTCCTGCCTCCGACATTTCTGGAAATCTCTGCTTGAAGAACTCTTCTGCCTCATCACCTAGTTCCGCCGCCTCAGGCGTAAACTCTTTTTCCGAAACACCCTCCAACTGTCGGAACGCCTCTTCAAAATCAACCCCACCAGCTCCATTTTCGTTCCTACTTCCGAATGTTTCTCCCGCCATTTTTACCTCTCTCTTATACTACTCGTAGTTTATCACACCACACGAAAAAGCACAACCACATCAAAAAACCGAACAAATGTTCGGTTTTTTGCTTAATCTATCTTATGCTTACCTTCTTTCGTGATTCTTCTTTTTCTAAGCTATTACATCTAATATACTTTCTCCAATTTTCGCCGCCTTCACTCGCCTTAATACTTCTTCTAATTCTTGCGAGCTCATTTCTCTCGACGACTGATATTCTCCTTCCTCCTGATCATTCTCTCCATATAGTTTCATTACATTCCAGGCTCCGTCATCCTCCCTCGAACTTGTATCGAGAGGACCGAAGTCGATTATTCGCTCCATTACATCGGTCTCATCTCCTTTTTTTATATTTATTTTTTCGCTCATAGCTTTTCCTTTTTTTGTTTCTTTTTGTTTTGCGCTATGGCTTACACTCACGCCCGCGTTTATTATTTTCCGTTAGATTTTGTTTTTTGTTTTTATTTATTATCTAACTGTCTTCTATGTTAGCACACATCATAAGAAAAGTCAATACTTTTTATGCTTTATTTTCCGAAAAAGTCAAAAATCCTCCTCCCCACCCCTAGAAATATATGAAAAAGACCAGCGTTTCCGCCAGCCCTCGTCCCAATTTTACTATTTTGTTATCCCATGCGATCACCCCTTTCAGCATTTTCCTCTGCCATTTCTTCTGCCAGTGCTTCATCCAGCATTTTTTCCAGCTCCACCACGACAAAGGTCCCTTTTTCCATACTGTCCATGATTTTTTGCTGCGCCTGCATCCTCAGCATGATCATTCTTTCTTTTCGATTCAGAAATACCCAACACCAACGGTAAAAATAGCCTTCCGCTACACTAATCGCAATTAGTGCCATCGTATAAAAACCATAAACAGAGGCAGGTGCTATCATCGAAACTCCAAGTGCCAACGCCACAGCAATCAATATACTCGGACCCAGTAACTTAAAGTTGTTACGGCTCACGAGAAACTGATGAAGGCCATAGACTACCATACCAAACAATATTGCAATAGCCATCGCAACTATCACATCTCCCGTCCACTCGAAATCCGCAATCTCTTCATGGGGAATCCCAGTTCTCAGACTCGTAATTTTTACTGCAAAAAAATGCACAGCAAAACCTGCGCCCATGACAGTTGCCAAACGAAGAATCTCCAAAACAACAAAGCTCAACATCGACGACTTCTGCCTTTTTGTTAGTAATCTCTGCGCTTCGCTTAGGGCCTTCTCGAGTTCTTCACCTGTGCTCGTTTCAACATTTCTCTCCATCTTTTACCCTCCTCCTAAAGATGTTAAGTTTATTTTTAGCAAAATAAACTTTTACTATAGTAAAATTGTCAACAGTTACTAGCTGGGGCCTAGACTAAGCCCATCAAAAACCAGCTCTACCTCACATTATAGCACACATCGCTGAAAAAGTCAACTTTATCGTCCCACCTCACACTGCCTTCTCTAGACTCACTGCGATATTTTCCCCACCAACTTTCACAATCTCATCATAAGCATAATTCTCTCCCCGCACCAACTCTTCCGCTAGGACCTCATTCATCAACATCTCACGCCACTCTTCCGGCACTTCTGCATCTACGCTCAACCGAATCCGATCGTCAACGACCAGCCCAGCCTTCTTTCGTGCGCTCTGCACTGCTCGCACCAACTCTCGCGTCCACCCCTCTCTCGCTAATTCCTCCGTAATCTTCTTATCAATCCACGCTTCTTTGCCTTGCTCAACTGCCTTCACGTTCACCTCATCCTTAACAATCTCAATTCCCCACTCCGGCAACGCTTCACCTACATACACCAACTTCGCGAGCGGCTGCCTCACCTTCACCTGTTCCTCATTTTCACTCTTCCGCATCCTTAGCATCAACCCCTCATTGATCACTTCTCGTACTCGCTTCATCTCTTCCAAGATCTTCTCATCAACCTCCCCCGCTTCCGTCCAGTTTGTCAAATGCACGCTTTTCTCCGGGTCTCCACCCCCCACCAAGTTCTGCCACAATTCCTCCGCCAGAAACGGAGTAAACGGTGCCAAGACTTGCGCCAACTTACTCAATACCTTCCACAGCGTCCAATACGCTTCTTTCTTATCATTATCATCCTCACTTTTCCAAAACCTTCTACGGCTCCTCCGCACAAACCAGTTACTGAGGTCATCCACAAACGGCAACACTCCCGAAAGTGCCTTTGGAATATTATATTCTTCCATCCCTACCGTCACATCACGCTTCAACTCGTGCAATCTCGCAATAATCCAGCGATCAAGTGGATTCTTCAGCTCCCCTTCCCAATGCCCGTCAGCCGACATGTAGCCTGAGCTTACGGTTTCTTGAGTGGTCGTGGAACCTGACTTCTGAGGCTGGCGCGGGTCGGAATCTTTAGATGACGAGAGCGCCACCTTAGACCCGAGAGGGACCGTAAGCTCAGGTCCTTGCCAATTATCGACTTCGGCATAAGTAACAAAGAAATCATACACATTCCAAATCATCGCCAACTTCCGTTGCACATCAGACACGTCTTTATCTGTCAACGCAAAATCCTCCCCACTCAAAACTGGCGAACTCAGCAGCAAAAACCTCAGTGCATCTGCCGAATACTGGTCCATCAATACATTCGGATCCGTATAATTCCCCAGCGATTTCGACATCTTCCGACCATCATTCCCCGCCAATGTCCCCGTCGTAATCACATTCTTAAACGCATTCTTTTCTGCTCGCTCCCGCGCTTCTTCTCCAAACCCCCCGCATTCCGCCAGTGCCGTATTTACACAGTGCACATAATAAAACCACGCTCGCACCTGCCCCACATATTCTACGATAAAATCCGCTGGATAATTCTTCTCAAACTTCTCTTTATTCTCAAACGGATAGTGCAACTCAGCAAACGGCATACTTCCGCTCTCAAACCAACAGTCCAGCACCTTTTCAATCCGCTTGAAATGCTCGCCATCTGTCTCAAACTCAATCTCATCCACCCACGGGCGGTGGTAATCTTCCAATCTCACGCCAGACAGCTCATACAGTTCCTCATAACTCCCAACCACCTTCACCGTCCCCTTGTCCCCCTTCCATACCGGCATCGCTGTCGCCCAAAAACGATCACGCGAAAGATTCCAATCTGGCGCCTGCTCAATATTCTTTTTAAATCTTCCCTCCTTCAAATACCCCGGAAACCAGTTGATATTCTCATTCTGAGCAATCATCAACTCCTTCTGACCCTGGACATCAAAGAACCAGCTCGGAAAAGCACGATACATAATCCTCTGTTTTGACCGCGGATTAAACGGATATTCGTGCTTTATATACTCAATCTTTTCAATCGGTCCCGCAGCCTCGAGACACTTCGCGATAAACTTATTCGCCTCCCAAATCTGAATCTGCCCTTCTTCATTCGGCCGCACACCCGCTTTCTCTAGGCCC
>CARTQV010000025.1 GCA_949070545.1 uncultured Candidatus Saccharibacteria bacterium
TCACGGAGGATTTAGCGTGTACTGAATTATTTTTCGTCGGCTTTTTCGGCTTTCTTTGCGGCCTCTTTTTCAGCCTTTTTTGCTTTGTTGCTGAGGTTGGCGCGCAAGGCTTCGGCCTTCTTCGCGCGGGCTTTGAAGCGGTCAACACGACCTTCGGTGTCGATAATCTTCTCTTCGCCAGTAAAGAATGGGTGAGAAGCGGAAGAAATCTGGACCTTTACGAGAGGGTATTCTTTCCCGTCTTCCCAAGTGATAGTTTCAGTGCTTTGGGCGGTCGAGCGAGTCAAGAACGAAAACTTCGCCGCTTCGTCAGCGAACACCACATAGCGATAATCTTTAGGATGTGATACTTTGTTACTCATAATTCCTCACATTATAGCAAAGTTTTTTCGGGTTGTAAAGAGAAAAATGGGCCCAACCATCGTGGGGCCCATAAGTTGCGATTACGATATAGCTATATCGTAATGATTAACGCCCAACTCGACGAGCAAAAGCCGCAAGTTGTTCTTTGGTCGCTCCGGTACGAGCGTAACGCTCGTAGGCATCTTCAGCTGTGCTACCGGTAATTCCGGTGACTGAATCAGTGATCTGACCGATACCCTTGAGATAGCTGCGGTTTGCAACGTCTTCGGTCGCGCAGGTCTGCCCGCCATATCCTGAATAAGTTGTTGTCATTCATCTTCACCCCCTTTCGCTTTGAGATGAAATGGCACGTCTAAAGGACCACGAGAAAATCCCGTAGTCCTCTTAGTCTATGACCTTTTGATTAAAATTGCAAGCAAAAGCTTGATGGATATGCACTCTACGCGCTAGTTACGCGAATACACTCTTCAAGACGAAGTTCACGATGGCAAAGGCAAGCAAAGCTACAATTAAACCAACAATGCCGAACAGGACCGTATTCTTGCCCTTGGTAGTTTTTGCAGTATCACCCTGTGACGTTGCAAAAGTAATACCACCAATCACAATCATCACAACTGATACAATCCCCACAAGCCCAACGATGACATTGATGACGGTGTTGAGTTTTGTCATTAACCCACCGTTTACTTTGGAGTCTGGCTTGACGTTGCAACCGGCGGGAGTAGTCGGGATCTCATCTGGACCATAGTCACCTTTGTGTTTAGCATACCAAGAAGTCTCTGGACATAACTTATTTGCTTTGTTTTTGGCTGCTTCTACTTTGGCTGCTTCTGCCTCTTCTTTGGTAGTGGGTGTTTCAGCATATGCCTCCGTTGCTCCCTTGACTGTGACGGTGGCCACTCCGACGATCTCGCTGATGGCCATAATTCCGGCAATGAATAAAGTTTTAATTTTCATGTTTACTTCCTTTCCGTTAGCCCAGTAAATGCTGCTGGGGAGGGGTAATTTATTAGGACTATTTTACCATAAACATTTTAAAACTTACAATTCTGTTTTAGTTTTGTTCGAGCAATTTCACGACGAAGGTTTTTATGTCTTTCAGGGTGCGACTTTTGTCAGACGCGAGATTCAAGTCTGTGTCTTCTAAAAACTCTAAACTTGTAATTTGTCGATAGACGACTTTCATTAATGCCTTCAATTCAGCTTCTTCGTTTTCGCTAAACTCATAAACTTTGTCATAGACTCTATCGTCTTGGTCGGGCGAAACGAACAGGATATGGCCTTTTGTGACTTTATAATTACGGTAACTCGGGGATAAGTTCAATAATAGTTTATAGAATCCAAGCTGGAGAGCATATTTATACAAGCTGGGATGGTTTTGCCATTTTCCGTCATGGAAATTGCCGGTTTTAAAATCATAGACTTCAATAGTCTTCGCTTTTTCGTTAATCTCGAGATGGTCAATTTTGCCAGTTAGTGGTACGCCGTCGAGATTCGGGCGTTCGGCTCCGAGGCTAACTTCGGCTTTTGCGCCTTCTGCCCGCAAAATATCTCGGAAACTTTTTAGCGCAATTTTTAGTCCATGGCTCCCACGATCCTTTAACTCTTCGATATCATGTTGTGGTAGTGGCAATTCTGCCGCCTTTTCGCGCAAGAACTCGATCGCATTATCATCACTGACTTTTCCGTTTGTGACTTGCTCAAAGCTTGCGTGCATGAGATTGCCATAAGCCAATGCGACCGTGAGCGGTTCGTCGGGCGCATGTAAGATGCGACGCCGATAAACCGTTTCGGGGCCAGCATAAATAATGTCGATAAAACTAGCCAAATCAGTTGCAGTGAGACGATAGTTCTTCAAACGTGATGTGAGTAGTAACTTCAAATCGGGCTCCAGAACTTCATATTTAGACATCCAACCTTGGCGTTTCGCGAGGAGTTGGGTTTCTTGGTTGAAATCTTTGGTATGTAGCCTGATCTCTTGATACTTTTCTGGCAAGAATGGCGAAATTTGTACTTCGGATTTTTCATCGCGTTGTTCATTGAGGTATCCTAGCCGAGCAGTTGTTTTGTCGAAAAAGTTTTGTATGGAATTTGTCATGATAAGGTGTTCCTTTGCGCGTGTTGCAGCGACGAACAAAAGCCTTAATCTTTCATCGTCCGTAATTCCAGTATGACGAATTTGTACTAAGTTGCTCGGTAGGCTAAAAAGGTTGTTATTACCCTTTGCTTTTCCCCAGGCGAGTTCATCGACTGAAATTAGGAAAACATATTTGAACTCTAGACCTTTGCTTTTGTGTGCGGACATGATTTGTACGGCGGGCTGACCATCTTGGAAAGAACTGGTATTCATGATCCCTGCCCCAGCATCTTCATAATCTTTCAGCGTATCGATAAAGTCAGCTAATTTCAATTGCGATTTTTGCATGTGTTCGTTAGTAATATTTCTTAACGTCGCTAAGTTGTCGTAAAACTCGAGTTTTTGCGTATCATTGAGCACTTTGTCATAATAATCCAAAAACTTCGACTTCGCTTTGCTCTTTGGTAGCACGGCGTTCCCTAACAAATAATCAAGCCAGAGTTCTAAAGGTGCTTCAAAACTCAGCATCACGAGCTCAGCTAGCCAAGCACTAATATTTTGTAGCTGTTTACTCTCTGCTTTCGATAAGACATCTAGAATCCTGCCTTTACTGTCATGGAGTTTTTGTGCCACGTCTAGCGCTTCAAGTGGTGAAACTTCAAAAAACGGAAAAGATAGGATTTCGAGTAAATAATGCGCAGGATTTTTCCCATTCGCGAGGGCGTCCACAACTTCAGCAAGTACAATGAGCTCGTGCAATTTTTCGTCTTCGAGTAAATTCGCTCTTTTCTCATAAGCAACGTTCAGCTCGCGTGCTTTCAGATATGGTAATAACGGTTCGATGAACTTATGCTTTGGTGCGATGATGGCGATTTCATTAGCATCTTCACCATTCTTCACGAGTTCCGCAATTTTTTCAGCTAGCCAATAATATTCGTCGGTTGCAGCCTGGAATTCGTGCCGTTCGATTGTTTGAAAAACTGCCTTTTTATTATCCTTTCTGGCTAAATCTTTCATCGAACGTAAAATCTTTTCGATATTGTGATGCTTGGCAAAACTATCGTCGATTTCGAGCGCGATATGATGAGAGAAATCTAGAATTTCGCCACGACTACGGTAATTGTCATGCAAAGTAACTACTTTGGCTTGATAATGATTCTGAAAATCAAGCAAGTTGGATGCGCTGGCACCTTGGAACTCAAAAATAGCTTGGTCATCGTCACCAACCGCCATGATAAGCGGGCGTTCATAGTCGGTCAAGAGTTTAATGAGTTCAAACTGCGAAGGGTTGGTATCTTGGAACTCGTCGAGTAGAATATATTGGAAGCTCTCCGATAAACTTAGTCGAAATCCGCGATCAGTCTTTAGAGCCAAAATCGCTTCTTCGATCATGTCGGCAAAATCGAACAACCCTTCAGTTTTTAATTGTTTGTCATAAATGTGCATAACTTCGGCGAGTGAAGTGAGTTTTCTATTTGCGATATGATCTTTCAAACGATAGCCACCATTTTCTTCGCGTTCAAAACGTTTATTTTTCCATTTTGTGAGGCTTGAAACGCTTGGTTTTTCTTTCACGCTCTCTGCTGTGATAATTTCTGACAACTCGCGTACCAAAATATTCGCTGAACGTTCGATATCCTTTGTAATTGGTTTCGCGCTGGAAAAATCTGTCAAAACTTCGAGCAGAGGCTGATAAACCTCTGCCACCGCAACGTCGAATTTCTCGCGCGGTTTTAGTCTCAGTAAAATCTCTGAAACCAGCCCAGAAATTGCATTGCTATCTTTAATATTTATTTTCGCAATCTCTCGTAGGTCGCTTGCGCTGAGTCGGGCAGATTTGGCGTGAGCAATCGTCTCAGCGATATCATCTAGATTTGCAGTTTTTAGAATATCAGTTACGGGGAGTTTTTCCTGGATTTCATGCAAAAGTTTATGCGTTGTGACATTGTCGATGACGCTGTCGAGTCGCCGGCTAAAGTTTTCGGCATAATTCTGATAACGCTCGAGAATATAAGTGCCGAAAGCGTGATAAGTATAGATATGAACGTCAGCGGCGGTTTGGCCAATCATGGTTCCGAGACGGTCGCACATGTTACTCGCTCCAGATTCGGTGAAAGTCAAACATAGAATATTCTCAGAGTTTGCGTCGGTTTGCTCGAGGATATAGGCAACTTTCGTAGAGAGCAACTCCGTTTTTCCAGTGCCTGGTCCCGCCAAAACTAGCAAAGGTCCCTCGAGATATTCGACGGCGGTTTTTTGTTCTAGATTAAGCGCCATGTTTCCTCTCCAAAACAACGAGATTTTCGAGATGCGGCGTGCGCGGGAAGAAATTGAATGGTACGACTGAGCTAATTTGGTATTTTTCACTCAAAATCTTCACGTCGCGAGCTTGGGTCGCAGGATTGCAGGACAGATAAATCACAATTGGTGGCGTTCTTTCGAGTAATTTGTTTAACAAGTTCACATGGCAACCAGCACGTGGTGGATCGAGGATTACTGTTTCATCAGGTGTAACGAAGCCCAAGGCATCTTCAGATTTCGCATAGACACTTCTTGCTCCGCACATTTTGGTGTTTTGTTCTAGTTCTCTGTAGGCGGCTTTGTCGCACTCGACCAACACTAAATCCTGTCCGCTCGCTACGCTGAGCCCGATTGTTCCAACACCAGCATAGAGATCAAGGACTTTCTCGGTTTTAATATGTTTTTTGATTTCTGCGAGCGCTAGTTCATAAACTGGCAGATTGATTTGGAAGAAACCGTTCGGGGAATAGCTAAATTTTTGCCCTAAGATTGTGTCTTCGAGCAACGGAAATCTCGGGTGTGGTCGATGATTTTCATATAGTCCTCCACTGACTTCACCGTTTTGATTACATCGCAGTAATAGACTTTGAAACTTGCGTGAATCTTCGTGTCTTATGTTGAGCTCAGCAATGATCTCAGTTGCACGTTGGAAAATTTCTGGCTGTTCAATGCTGGATTGCGAAATAGGAGTTTTTCGATGTGAGCCACGTTGATGAAAGGCGAGGTGGATCTTTTCGTCACTATGGTCATAATAAAGACTATATTCCATTTTGTTGCGATAGAAAAAATTTTTTTCATCAGTCTGAACTTTTGCAATTTCGCCAGAGAAGTTCAGCTCATGCTGGCGAAAAATCTCTTTGAGAATCGCATGCTTTTCCTCTAGCTCATAATGGTAATCTAGTACTTGCCAAGGAGAGGTGGAAAGGTAACAATCGTCGCGAGGTGCAATGCGTTTTTCGGATTTTTTCACAACTTGTGTTGCAACCCCTTCGACATAATGACTCTTCGTTTTGGTAATTTCGATTTCTGAGATGACTTCGCCAGGTAATGCATTCCAGAGAAAAATCTTTTTTCCATCTGGTAATGTACCGATTCCTTGTCCTCCTGGGACAAGTTTCTCGATTTTTAGGCTCAAGTTATTCATATCTCAGAGCGTCAATCGGGTTTTTATGCGCAGCTTTCCAGGCTGGGACAGTGCCAGCGAGAAAAGCAATAAACATAACAATGATGACGATTGGCAGGATATTCCAAGGCGTGAATTCGAAAAGTTGGAAAGTGGGTAGCTCTTCAAGAAATCCACCTGGAGCGTGGACGGCGCTATTCACTAAAGTGCCAATGAGCATCGCTACGAAAACTCCGAAAGCTGACCCCCAGAATCCGAGTAGGATTGCTTCGGTTGCAAACTCCGCGTAAACGCGTTTGCTGGACATGCCAAGTGCTTTGTCGAGCCCAATTTCGCGCGTGCGCTCTTCGACGGACATGAGCAACGTATTGACAATGCCAATTGCGGCTGCGAGCAAGGCGATGCCACCGAAGATCGTGAAGACAACCATGATGGCGTCGAAGAAGGTGCGGATCATGCCCATCATATCAGACATAGTCCAAGCTTCATAACCAGCGTCGGTGATGACTTGTTTGATTTCGTCCTCAGTAAATCGCCCCGTGTCATAAGTTGCCATAATATAATAGGTTGGCAAGCTGTCTTTATAATCTTTAGGGTAGCCTGCGTAGTAGGCATCAGATAATTTGTCATAAAATGTGCGCGACATGATGGCTCCCATGCTACCAGAAACGACACCGCTAGCTTCAACACCAGCAACTTCGACGTCAATCTTGAACCACTCGCCAGTTACTTCATTCTTGAAGTTCACGGTGATAGTTTCCCCGACGATATCTTCGTCATTATTATAGCCAAGAGCTTTGGCATAGCCAGGCTCGAGGATGATCTGGGATTTCTTTTTTGCCTCATCGGTTTGATCGACCAACTCTCCAGCGGCGAGTGGGATTTTAAAGTTACCTGGAGGAAGAATCATCATGCTTTGGATTTCGTATTTTTTATCGGTTTTGTTGCTAGCGAAATATCCAGTGCCACCAAATGGCCGTGGAGCATAGAAAGAATCTCCGTCGATTCCGTCGATATTTTTTAACTTTTCAATGTCGTCATCTGAAAATGCACCAATCTCGACTTCACCAGCTTTTTTCTCGACGAATTCGATCGGCCCATTTTTTGCGGTCATGCTGGAAGCCATCTCGGCTGAACCAGGAGGCATCAGCATAATGAAATTGTCGCCACCGAGGCTAGCAGTTTGTTCGTCGATGAAGGAATTGACGCCAGAATTGATCGCGACGTTCAAAACGATTGTAAAACTTCCGACAAAAATAGCCAAAACTGTAAGTAGCGTGCGAATTTTGTTGCGGAGAAGATTGTGGTTGGCAGTGCGTACAACCTCAAAGAATTTCATTATTTTTCTCCTTTCGTTAGTTTTGTGGACGTTTTTTTGGTCTTTTCTGCGGTATTCTTTACAATTTTGCCGTCAGAAATCCGAATTTGACGGTCACACATCATAGCGAGATCATCATCATGTGTAACGATAATTAAAGTTACGCCTTTTTTCTTGTTTAAATCGAATAATAATTTAATGACTTTGTCGCCAGTCGCTGAATCGAGATTTCCTGTCGGTTCGTCTGCAAAAAGGATTTTGGGATTTCCGACGATCGCTCGCGCAATACAGACACGCTGCTTTTGTCCGCCAGATAAGTTGTTAGCTTTGAATTTTGCTCGGTTTGAAAGTCCGACGGTGCGCAAGGCCTTTTCGGCAAGTTTCTTGCGCTCTTTGCGGCGCACACCAGCGATTTTCAGCGGCAAAACAACATTCTCCAGCACGCTGTCTTGGGGGTTCATGAAAAATTGCTGAAAGACAAAACCAAAACTACGATTTCTGAGTTTATTCAAAGCTTTATTCTTTAAGTTTGCAGAGTCAATTCCCTCAACTTCTATGCTCCCGCTAGTCGGACGATCGAGTAGAGCAAGCAAATGCATCAAAGTTGACTTGCCAGAGCCGGATTTTCCGACGATTGCGACAGATTCGCCTGGGTTGATTGATAAATTGATATTTTTTAGAGCGGTGAAAGCAGTCGAACGTTTGCCATAAACTTTTGTGAGCTTTTTCACCTCGATAACTGGTTCCATATTTTATATTGTAACATATTATTTATAATTAATTGTAACGTAACGTAGTTTGCCGTTCATGAATTCAAAAGTGTAGCCACTCGTGCCGTAATACTTTTCGGAGTCAACTTTGTATTCCAATTTATCGGAATGCTCACCATTTTCTGTGTCACGGTTTGATTGATTGGTTGGTTCGCCAGCATTGGCTTTTAATTCTTCGATGCTTAGTGTTAGTGGAAAAGCAAACTGTAAAACATCCTGACCACGGTCTTCTACTACTGGAAAATAAATCTGAGATAGTTTGCAATCGGCAATTTTTCGACTTTCGTCTGTATTGTTGATGACCCGAACTTGAGCAACCTGACTTTTACCGAGATGAATAGCGAAAGATTCGGATTCATGATTTTTATTTAAGTTATTTCCAGCGTTCTTGATGTCCTCTTCGTCGAATGTAACGCCGTTGTCAATCATTTCTTGAAGCGTAGACTTCCCGAGAGTGTAACTTTTTCCATCAATTGCAAAAATGCGATTCTCAAGATCGACATATTTCTCGCCGAGATCAACTTTATCATTTTGCTTTGCATCAACATCTTCTACGACTTCACGATTAGCCTCATCCTCAGCTTGTTTTGTATCTCGCGTTGCAAGAATGTAGCCTATGACTATTGAAACGACAATGATCACAATTGGAATTATAATCGGGAGAAGCCTTTTTAAATTTCTCCTAGCCTTTTTGTTTGATTGTTGTGTTTTCTTTTCTGACTTTGTTGTCATGCGACTCCCTCTTGTTTAATGTAGATATTGCCATAACTCTTTTCCGTTTGCCGTGTCTATGATCCCAAAGCCATATTTCTCCAGTTCGGCACGTAATCGATCAGATTCTGCGTAATTTTTTGCCATTCTTGCGGCTTTTCGTCTTTCTAATATATTGAGTTCTTCTGTCCCTGGTGCTTTCCCATCAAACAGTCCTAACCCGAAAAGCTCTTCAATAGCTTGCCAATCTTCCAGATCTAGCTTCATGTTATCAATTTCAGCAAAAGCTTGGGGCGACCCAAGGTCATTATTTAGAGCGTCTAATACCGCTGTCGTCCCATTTCCCTTCTCTGCTTCAGTGTTTTGCAATAGTGCTGCAATCTGATTGCGCCAGCCAAGCCGCCGGACGCGTGCTGCTTCGAGACCCTCAAAGCTAAAATCACGTTCAGAACGATAGTGTCCCTGTAGCACCCACATTTTGAAATCGAGCGGAGAATAACCTTTTTCTACCAGCTCATCTAGACTATAGCCATTTCCGATACTCTTGGATAGCTTCTGTCCTTCACTGGTCAGGTGGTTACAATGTAGCCAAAAATGCGCTAGAGTTTTTTCAAAAGCTGCTTCGCTTTGGGCAATTTCATTGGTGTGGTGGACCGGGATATGATCGATCCCGCCAGTATGAATGTCGATTGGCTCACCTAACTCGGTATGGATAATCGTTGAGCATTCGAGATGCCAACCAGGATAGCCAGGCCTCCCAAGATAATCCCAATGCATGGCGTGTTTTTCACCTGGTTGAATAAACTTCCAAAGTGCAAAATCAGTTGGATTAAGTTTTTCGCTTGATAGTTCAACCCTAGCACCAGCCCTCAACCCCTCGAGATCTAGTCGTGCAAAATTGCCATAACGTGGAAACTTACTTGTATCATAATAAACTCCATCTTTAGTTTCATAGGTATAACCTTTTTCGGTCAAGATATTTACTAATTCGATATCCTGTTTGATATAATCTGTCGCACGCGCTAGCACGTCAGGTTTTGTCAGATTCAGTGCTTTATAGCCACGCTCAAATTCACCAATATAATATTCAGCAACTTCCCAGACACTTTTGCCGGTTTTCTCAGCACCTTTTTCGAGTTTATCTTCGCCTTCATCACCATCTGAGACGAGGTGACCAACATCCGTTAGGTTTAAAACACGATACGGCATAAACCCATTCGCTTTCAGGACTCTCACTAATAAATCCCAATAAATATACGCGGTGTAATTGCCAAT
>CARTQV010000026.1 GCA_949070545.1 uncultured Candidatus Saccharibacteria bacterium
ACCCAGCATGACCCAGAGTATTCTCATCGGGCAAATGAACCCACCCGCTGCGCACAAAGTCCATAAGCCTCAATTGCTATACCACCTAGGCAACGCTTATAGCCGCTAAATCTCTGTCAGTGGTCTTACATCGGCGCCAAGTTGGTTTAATCGGTTCGCAAAATCTTGGTAGCCACGATTGATCGAATATACATTCCTGAGAATCGAAGTTCCCGGCGCCGCCAACATTGCAATCATCACAACGACCGCTGGCCTGAGTGCGGGCGGTGCAACCAACTCTGCTGCGCGCCAATTCGTTGGCCCCTCAATATAAACTCGATGCGCATCAAGTAACTCTACTTTAGCGTTCAGATTTTCGAGATAAGTCAAATATACTGCGCGGTTTTCGAACACCCAATCATGAATCAATGTTCGTCCTTCCGCCGTCGCCGCAATCACTCCGAAAAACGGTAAATTATCAATATTCAGCCCGGGGAATGGCATCGGTGCAATTTTGTCGGTTGGCGCCACGAGCCTCGACTTCTTAATCTTTAGATCCACCAGCCGTGTCCGTCCATTCGCGCTATAATACTCTGGCGATCGTTCGATAATTGCCCCCATGCTCTTCAAAATTTCAAGTTCAATCTCCAAAAACTCAATCGGCGTGCGTCGAATCGTCAGGTTCGATTTCGTCACTAGCGCCACCGCAATGAACGACATTGCCTCAATCGGATCTTCTGCAGGCGCATATTCCACGTCCATATTAATCTCAGTTCGCCCTCGCACAACCAGCGTCGTCGATCCAACTCCTTGCACTTTTACGCCCATTTTCTCAAGAAAAAAGCATAAATCCTGCACCATGTAATTCGAACTCGCCCCAACAATTGTCGTCTCACCTGGATAAAGCGCTGCTGCCATCAAGACATTTTCCGTCACCGTGTCCCCGCGTTCAATCAACACAATCCGCTTCGCCGGGAACTTCGGCCCTACTTGATCGATATTTCGTGGCATCTCCCCGCCCTTTGGCTTCAGAGTTGGTTTTAGCGGCGCCACAGTCGCGTTATAAAACCCACTGCAGTTCGTCGAGTCAACTTTCAATCCGAACGCCGATAATGCTCTGAGATGCGGCTCAACCGTCCGCGTCCCCAGTGTGCACCCACCTGCATAGGGAAGTTTGAACTTCTTGAATTTATGTAGTAACGGCCCCATAAACATCAAAACTGAGCGCGTTTTTCGCGCCGCTGCGACGTCGATATTCTTGATATCTAATTCGTCTGGTGATATAATTTCTAAATCTGTCCCGTCATTAGTCCAACGACATTTTACGCCCATGGATTCCAAAACTTCAATAATCCGAAAGACTTCCTCAATCCTCGCGACACGTTTCAGCCTCGTTGTTCCTGAATTCAAGAGCGATGCACACAGCAAGGCTACCGCCGCGTTTTTGCTTGTATTAATCGTCGCTTCGCCGTGCAACTCTCTCCCCCCATGGATTGAATAACTTTGCGAAACATTATCATTTACAGATAAGATTTGCCCGCCAAGCGCATCAGAAAGCTTCTTTACAAGTTCGAGTGAAATATTTTGGCGACCTTTTTCAATGCGATGAATCGCTGACTGGCTACTGCTGATTTTTTCCGCTAGTTGCGCCTGTGTCCAACCTCTTTCGAGGCGCAAGCGCTCCACAATTTGCCCAATCAAGGCTTGATAACTTGCCACTTTTTCTTTATCAGTCATACTATTCAGTATAGCACATTTATATCACGAAGTGAATATTATTTTCCACAAACTACGTCGTTAGCATGCACCCAACCTTCGACACTACCTCCGTCTAGATACTCGCCATTTGTTGGTGCAACCCGCATAACACCCCCCTTCTCAATGTAGCTATCAATTGGGTCGGTCACCAAATATTCTTGGTCTTTCGGTCCGAAATCATGCGCTTTTACATACGCCACAATCTCTTTCAACAACTCTGGCGACATAATATATTTACTGACATTAATCAAATTCGAGGGTGCATTTTCGATATCTGGCTTTTCCACGACTCCTGTCAGTTTTCCATCTTCTGCCGACAGAACACCATACTTATCAACTTGATCATGCGGTACCTCAACCCCGAGAATTGCTGATTCTCCCTCATTTTTGATCGCTTCAATTAGCGACTCGCTGGCAGATTTTCCACTCGGGTTCCAGATAAAATCGTCCCCCATAAAAACCAGAACCGGTTCATTAATGTCGAACTCTTCGACCGCCATCGCAATCGGTACCGCCGTTCCGTATTTTCCGGCTGGATCTTGCGTAATATAGTGAATCTTCACATTGTCGGGCAGAGTTTTTGCTAGTTTCAGCCGGTCCTCTTTCCCTCGCTCATTCAAATATTCATTTAATGCTACGTTATCCTGATAAAAAGCCTTCACTTGACAAGGTTCGACGTTCGAAATAATCATATAAATATCCGTCACCCCCGCTCGAATCAACTCTTGCACTGAATAATCCACGAGTGGCCGGTTTCCGACTGGCAACATTGACTTTTCGATAATCTTCGTAATCGGCAACCTGCGCGTACCCCACCCCGCAACCGGAATTATTGCTTTTGTAATCATAATTTTACTCTCCACTCTTTAATCTGTCGCCATTATAACACAGATTCTCTATATTACCGCAAAACTATAGTTTGAAGCTCGTTTTTGTGAATTTTATCAGGTTGTCGTTCGGCAAATTGAACATTTTTCCAGACCCATAGCTTAAAATCGCTTGTCGAAAGTCCTCGAGCTGCGGTCTCGTCGCAGAAATCCCGACCCGAACTGTTCCCGCGCGCAATAATTCTAAAGCTACTTTCTTGCCTAGCTCATTTTTGTCCAATTCTTTGAACCATTCTCTCTCCCAAGTTCCACCTTTTTCAGGCAATAACTCGGCAATAACTTGGTCGATTTCGTTTTTGAGGTTTTTTTGCTTTTTCCAAAGTTCATAAACCTGTAGTTTTTGTTCGAAACTCAGTGGCAAATTATTCATTCGATGACGTATTCGGTTTCTTAAATATTCATCAGATGAATTAGTTTGATCTTCGCGAAATTCTAAGTTTCGTTTCGCTGTGTATTCCATAATTGCCGTTTTATCCATCGGCTCGTAAAGTGTATTACTTTCCAAAAACGGTCGATAAACTCCCGCTCGATCCAACCCCGAGAGTCCTCGCCAACCTGTCCCGCGCACAAAATTAATCGCAACAGTTTCAATCAAATCATCGAGGTGATGTGCCGTAAAAACCGTCGCAAACGGGTCGATATTGTCTAAAAAATTATAGCGCGCCATACGTGCCGCCGCTTCAGAAGCTTTCGTTCCGAGTTCTGCTTTTCCAAGTCGAAACTCTAGCCCGTATTCCTCCGCCTTACGTTGTACAAACTCCGCATCAAGTTTGGAATTCGTGCGTATTCCGTGATCAAAATGCGCTACGATTATATCACCAGACGCATATTTTCTAGAGCAATATATCATATCGAGCATAACCATTGAATCTACTCCGCCCGAAACTGCTAGAATCTTTTTTGTCATCCTGTCCTAATTATATCAAATATGTTATAATTAGCGAATGGACCCGAACAAAATTCGCAATTTCTGCATCATTGCCCACATCGACCATGGCAAATCGACCATCGCCGATCGCATGATGGAGTTGACTGACACGGTCTCGAAGCGCGAGATGAAGTCTCAACTGCTCGATTCAATGGAGCTTGAGCGCGAAAAGGGAATAACAATTAAGCTTGCTCCTGTGCAAATGAAATGGCAGGGGTATCTTCTGAACCTAATTGACACTCCAGGGCATGTTGATTTTTCTTATGAAGTTTCACGTTCGCTTCAGGCCGTCGAGACGGCGGTGCTGGTTGTCGATGCAACTCAAGGCATTCAGGCTCAAACCCTCGCCAATGTCTATCTTGCCCTCGAGCAAAATCTATATATCATCCCAGTCATCAATAAAATTGATCTTCCTGCGGCCGATGTCGAAAAAGTTTCAGCCCAGATTATGAACTTGCTTGGTTGCAAGCGAGAAGAGATTATTCTCGCCTCCGGAAAAACCGGCCAAGGCGTTTCTGAAATCCTTAACACGATTATTAAAAACGCCCCTGCCCCAGTTGGGGAAACTAAAGCCGCGTCTCGAGAAAGAGATGGGCTGGCTTCTCTAACTGGGACGAGGGCTCTGATTTTCGATTCATATTTCGACGATTATCGTGGAGTTGTCCTCTACGTTCGTATTTTTGATGGTTCAATTCCGAAAAACTCCGAAATCCGTATGATGGCTGCCCAAACGAACGGGCTTGCACTCGAAGTTGGCGCCTTGACTCCGAAAATGACACCTATGGATAGCCTCGACGAAGGGAATATCGGCTACATCGTAACAAATCTCAAGACTACCCGTGAAGCAAAAGTTGGTGATACAGTGACGCTTGTGAAAAAACCTGCCACCACGCCACTACCAGGCTACAAAGATGTTCTGCCTTTTGTCTATGCAGGATTTTTCCCTGTGTCAAACGATCAATACCAGACCCTGAAGGACGCCGTCGAAAAACTCGCCCTTTCCGACTCTGCACTTCATTTTGAACCTGAGAATTCGCCCGTCCTCGGCTTCGGTTTGCGCATAGGTTTCCTCGGTATGCTCCATATGGACATTATTAAAGAGCGTCTCGAGCGCGAGTTCAAACTCGACCTTGTCGTGACAAACCCTAGCACGAATTACGAGGTAACTTTGAGCGACGGAGAAAATCTCGACATCCGTTCCGCGGCCGATTTGCCCGACGCATCGACGATTATGGAAATTCGTGAACCTTGGGTGAAAGGTGAGATCATTCTGCCCCAGAATATGATCGGCGGCGTTCTGAATCTCATTAATGAAAAACGTGGACACCAGACCAATCTCAGTTACATCGAAGATCGCGCCATCATCGATTTTGAAGCACCAATGGCTAATCTCTTGACTGATTTTTACGACCAGTTGAAGAGTATTACTTCTGGCTATGCCAGTTTCAACTACGAACTCGCCGATTATCGTCCCGAAGATTTGGTGCGGCTCGATTTCCTTGTCGCAGGGAATCGTATCGATGCGCTGAGCCTCATGTGTCATCGTTCCGAAGCTGACGCACTTGGACGCGAAATCACGAAAAAGTTAAAATCAGTGATTCCACGCCAAAATTATGAAGTCGCGCTCCAAGCCGCGATTGGTGCAAAAATTATTGCTCGCGAGACGATCGGTGCTTATCGCAAAGACGTCACAGTGAAAATCCATACCGGTGACCGTGACCGCAAAGCAAAGTTACTCGAAAAGCAGAAAAAAGGCAAAGCGCGCATGAAGCGCTTTGGGAAAGTTGATATCCCATCTGAGGCCTTTACGGTTATGCTAAAGCGCGATTAAGTAGGAAAGGTATGTTATAATATTACTATGGATAGTAAAGCAGATAACTCTAAGAGCAAACAACAAATCAAAAATATAATTTTATATGCTACGGTTGCCGTGTTGGTTTCGAGTGCGCTTCTAGCTATCTTTATGATTTTCTTCGGTGATATAGAAACTATCTTGCAAGTTTTCTGCACGCTAGCGATTATTTATGTTATCACTATTTTGACGACGGCGAACCTGCCGAGACTCGGTTCTCCTGCTATGGTGAAGCGCGTCTTTGCTCTAGCCTCGATGGTTCTCAACTTGTTTTGGGGCATTCCCTGGATTTTAATTATTTGGGGATGCTTTGCAGATTATAATGTTGCGCGCGTAGTTTGGCAGGTTGTGTGGACCTTCCTCGCGACTTCAGTTTTCTGCTTGACGATGGCTATGCAGTTGCCAATTTCAAAAGTCTGGACTGGTTTGAAGAAAGTCCAACAATCTATTCCAGTAACTTTATCGATCTATCTTTATATTAACGTAATCGTCTACGTCTGGACCGAGTCGACCTCGATATTGACCGGTGAACTACTCGCGAAATTAATCGGCTCCGAGCTAATTCTTCTACTATTACAATGGGCGGTGCCAGCAATTTTACTCCACGGGAACAAACCAAGTAGTGATCCTGCGAAAGATAATGCTAAAAATAACCCTGCCGACAGTACTAAAAAAGCGTTGTAATTTTTACAACAAAGATGTCCAGAATCTGGTTTTTTGTGCTAGAATACAAAAGTTGACCCAGCTATGGTATCGAAAAGCGTAGAATCGTCAACTTACGCATTCTTGTAAGTCCAGCCTCATTTTCGGCGTGCAAAGAATCCGGCCCTAACCCCGGGTTATTTCTAAAGTCATTAAAATAAAGAAAGGATTTTTCGTGAGCCAAGATCATAATAACAAATATCTCGGTCAAGAGAAAGTGTCAAAACTACTTTTTAAGTTTTCGATTCCATGTATTCTTGCCCTCCTCATTACATCTCTCTATAACGTTGTCGACCAAATTTTCATCGGTCACGGCACGGCCCCCGGTCTCGGAGCCGTCGGTAATGCGGCGACGTCAATTATTTTTCCTTTGACTCTGGTTGCGGTTGCGCTTTCTGGAATGTTCGGCGACGGTACCGCAGCTTTTCTTTCGATCTGTCAGGGTCGCAAAGACACGAAAAATGCTCATCGCGCCGTCGGTAGCAGTATGCTTGTCACGCTACTTTTTAGTATGGCGCTTGTCATGCTTGGGCTTATTTTCTGTGACCAAATCCTCAGCCTCTTTGGTGCTTCGGGCGAAAATTTAATTTATGCTCGCAAATATTTCTTTATTATCTTGAGTTTCTTCCCAATTTATATGTTAGGCTATATGCTCAATTCCGTTATCCGCGCAGACGGTGCGCCAGCTTTTGCGATGGTTGCGACTGTTGCTGGCGCCATCACAAATATCATCCTCGATCCAATTTTTATTTTCGTTTGCAATTGGGGAATTTCAGGTGCCGCTTGGGCGACGATTATTGGTCAAATTGTCACTTTGATTCTCTCAATTGGCTATCTTACGCATACGAAAACCTTCCAACTAAGTTTTGCGAGCTTTCGTCCCGAGAGCCAAGTCCTTAGCAATGTTGCAAAACTCGGCATTTCCACCTTAATCACGCAGTTATCCATCGTTATTATTTCTATGGTCTGCAACAAAATGCTCGCTACCTATGGAGCGCGCTCAGTTTATGGCGCGAATGATCCGCTCGCAATTATCGGTATTTGTATGAAGGTTTTTACTATCGTTCTTAGCATCGCTATGGGAATTATTATTGGCGCGCAGCCAATCCTTGGCTTTAATATTGGCGCTGGAAAGTTTGATCGCGTTCGCGAGACTTTTCGTAAGTGTATCACTGCGACAATTATCGTCGGACTTGTGGCTACTGTAATCTTTGAGCTTTGCCCACAAGTTATTATCAACGCCTTCGGTTCTAATTCCGAAACCCCAGAACTCTATATGGAATTTGCCGTGCTGACGTTTCGTATTTTCTTGATGTTTATTACGTTGACATGTCTCATCAAAGTTATCTCCATTTTCTTTCAAGCTGTTGGAGAGCCGTTGCGTGCCGCTGTCGTTTCGCTTGCTCGTGATATCGTTCTCTTCGTTCCATTAGTTTTAATTTTGCCGAACGTTATGGATAATATTAATGGTGTACTTTGGGCGGCGCCAATCGCAGATGTTCTTGGGATGATCATTGCTGGCGGACTTGCTACAGTTTATTTCCGTAACCTTGGTCGGCCTAGTGAATCTACTCCAACCGCTAAGCTCCAAACTTCAAAACCGGGAATCGTCATCACGATTTCACGCGAGCATGGTTCGCAAGGAAAGAAAATTGGTGAGTTAGTTGCAAAGAAGCTTGGTGTCCCATATTATTATAAAGAGCTCACCGCTCTCGCCGCCAAAGAAAGTGGCCTTGATAAAACTTATATCGACAAAGTCAATACAAACGACGGTGAAGAAATCATGAAAGAACTTTATCTTACCACTTCTCCTGCAAAATATGCAATCGAGGCCCAAGATGTCATCCTGAAAGAAGTCGCAAAGGCTGGCTCTTGTGTAATCGTCGGACGCGCGGCTGATTACGTCTTACGCAATCAGAAAAACTTATTACGCGTTTTCATTTATGCGCCAGAAGACTACCGCATAAAAAATGTCATGTCGATGTATGGAGATAACGAAAAAACTGCTCGCAAGAATGTCCATCGCGCCGACAAAAATCGTGCCGAATACTATAGCTTGATTTCTGGGCAAGCGTGGGGTAAACCAGAGAATTACGATCTTTGCATTGACGCATCACTTGGTAAAGAAAAAGTCGTCGAGTTGATTAGCAATTTAGCACGAAGATAATTTTTCCGCCGCTTCCAAAACATGTTCAAACAGCGCCGTCACCGTGAGTGGTCCTACGCCACCCACCTTTGGCGTCAATGCTTCCAAATCATCCCGTTCTCGCACCTTTTCGTCGACGTCACCAACCAAAACTCCGCCCTCACTTGCCGTCCCCGCGTCTACAACTACAGCGCCAGTTTTTACCATTTTATCTTTTATCAAATGCGGCACGCCAGTTGCACTCACAATCACGTCAAAGTTCTTGAGCTCCGACAAATCGCTCTTTGAACGAAAAACTGTCACGTCATACCCAGAGTTCCTCCACATACGTTCTAGTGGTGCTCCGACCAGTCTTCCTCGCCCGACTAGTGCTATCTTCTTTGTTGCGAGTTCAATATCATAGCCTGCAAGTAACCAATTTATGGCTGTTGCAGTCGCCGATTCAAAATCTGATTTTTCTCCAGTTAGCCCATCTACATCTTTATTTGTTGCAATTTTTTGAACAACTTCATCGGTCTTCGTCTTGTCTCTCATTGGTAGCTGCACGATCACAGCATGCACGGTTTTATCATTATTTGCTTCTTCTATTGCCGATTTTAAATCTTCACGCAGCCAATCTTCGACTTCAACGCCAATGTCTTCTCCATAGTCCTGTTTTAAGCCAACATATTTCATAATCACTGGGCTGTTATTGTCGCGGATGATTACAAGTTTCGGATAAATTCTTCGCGCACGCAAACTCCCTGCTTTTTTAGCTTGATTGGCTTTCATATATTCTGCTAGTTCCGCACCGTTCAATTCTTTCATCATTCACCCTTTCTGCTCGGAATCTCAACCGGCTCCTGTTCAAGCGTATAGCCAAATTTTTCCTCCACTGCCCCAACAATTTTCGCGCGTGCTTTTTCTAGATCGTGATAGCTCTTTGCGCGTTCGTTAATCAAAACTAGCGCAGCTTTCTCGCTCACACGAAATCCAAACAATTCTTGACCTTTAAATCCGCATTGTTCAATCAACCAACCGGAATTAATTTTCCCACTTCCATCTTTGTTTCTCCAAATTGGAATGCCTTTTTCTTCAGCGAGGTCTGCCCCAGCTTTGTCTAGATAAACATTTTTGAAAAAACTTCCCGCACTTGCAATTTTTTCTGGGTCAGGTAGCTTTTCGTTACGGATTTCGGAAACCATGCGGCGAATGTTTTTGGGTGAAAAATCCGTCTCACCGTGCTCATCAATATATCGTTGCAGGGAATTATAGAATGGTGGTTTTAGAACTGTCTTCTTGAGCTTCAACGTTAAAGAAAGAATCAAAAACCTTCCAACGTCCGCGCCTGCGTTAAATCGTGTGCTACGATAACCGAGTTTCATCTCTGGTTTCGTAAGCTCAACTATTTCGT
>CARTQV010000027.1 GCA_949070545.1 uncultured Candidatus Saccharibacteria bacterium
AATCTATCCAAAGGGAACTGTCTCGGAAGGAACCATCCCAAAAGAGAATATCCCGACAGAGATCGATCGCCTTATCGCATCTACGCGAGAGCTGAGCAAATATCTGCATAAGACGAAATTCTATAAGTTATCTGAGGCAATGAAGGCGAGAATTATGTTGCCCGTCAGCTCGAATATCTGGTGCAAGCCCGCCATGCGTTACACGCTCGATAGTTACTATACAACGTTTAAAGCGTTATATGACAATAAGGCATACGGGCGGTGTGGCCATTTTGCTTCGGCGATGTGTAAAATCTGTGCTGTGTTTAATATTGGTGATTGTGACTATTTTTCTAGTTCTTCTGAGAACCACGCTATAGCACGAGCAAAAGTTAAAACCTTGAGTGGGAAGATGAGATATAGCGTGATATCGAATGGTGGTTTGGCAGACTATAATGATTATGTAGGATACAAGTCCACAACGCGTGAAAGCTATAGACGCCCGCACAAAATGGACAAAAAGATCAAAAAGATCAATACAGAAAAACAAGAGCTGAAGATGCCTTATGTGCAAATCAAAATACGAACGATACCCGCCGAGCCTGGAACAAAAAAGATGACATCGATGTATTGCATCGATATTCCACAGTCTGAATGGTAATTTTTTCACAACAAGAGTCAGTGCTACGCTCGCTACAGCACTGACAGATCCAATGGCCCGCCTGCTTGGTGGGCCATAATTTGTTTGGCTTGTACGCATCAGATGCCATAGTTGAAGTCCGTATCGTTACTTCAACTCATTTAAACCTCCCTCCCTCCTACTATAGACACTAACTAGCTAGGCAGCGGAGGGAGAAGCCAGCAAAATGCACGCTGGTAGGACCATAACCTCCAGTGCTGTAAATATTAGGCATGACTGAAGAATTATCAAAAAACAATGAGCTGTTAGTCGTAGGATAGGTAGATGATATAAGGCCACGATACGATGATTGGTAATAGCCGGCCTGCCCTAAGTAGCTAATAGGCTTATAATCAAAGATTAGTTCTGATTGGGTAGCTCTTACTGAGCCTCTATATACCTCCCCGCTGCGCACAAGAAGAGTTTTTGGTCTATTTTTTCTAAATCATCAAACTAATGTTTGTAAATAATTTTGTTTTCATGCTATGTTGAACACGAGGTAGCGTTCATTGGCAAGATCCATTCTTTTGTCCATAGGTGGGAGAAAGGAGGTTAGTTCATGAAAATAGTTTTAGAAATGCATCTACTCAAGCCAAGTCTGAAACTAAAAATTACTTTCGCTAAAAAGCGAAAGTAATCCATCCAACTAACCCCATTCTAACAGTATTCTATAGGATCGTCAACTGGGCGCTACCTCATCTTTTACTCCAGTGCTCAGCGGAGAAAGAGAAAAAGAGTGATAATACACCCAAACAAAATCTACTGAAAGTTCCTTATGGTGCGAGTGGAGAGAGTCGAACTCTCATCTCAAGTTTGGAAAACTTGCATACTAACCGCTGTACTACACTCGCATTCTTTTAAATTATACCAAAACGCTCAAGAAAAGCAATTTTGAACAATATGGGGTGGGATACTGGAATTGAACCAGCGACCTTCTGGACCACAATCAGACGCTCTAACCAACTGAGCTAATCCCACCATACCCACTCTCATTATAACATACTTTTCGTGTAGTGAAAGGGCGAAACCTTAAAAATGGGCGCAAAAGCCTAAAAAATCACGAAATACTAATAGTATAGTCAGAGAGCGCGAAACTATCAAATATTCTCGGACAAACGTCTATAAAATGTTTATGTAATCGACTTTACGACGGAAATTAACAATAATACTTGACTTTTTTAGCTAAGTGTGCTATCATGGAATAGACGCAATAATCGAAGTTGGGGAATTGCCGAAGCGTCTAGGCGACCCCAAGTAGTTTTAAAAAGGAGGGATTTACTATGTTCAGTAAAATTAAAAAGGTGACTATTAACACGGAACCGCGTTGGACGGCATCGGCTTACACAGCTGGTGTTATCACGAAAGAGGACGTCAATGACCTTATTTTAGGTCGGCGCAAGCAGATCGTTGTCGACAAAAAAGAGGTATCAGGCCGGGACTTGATGGAACTTGTCTACGTCGATGAAGACGGCGCAATGCCGATTCCGGCGGACGTCGCTACTGATGAGGACAAAAAGGACCTCGATGAAGCGGTCTGGTATAGCACCCAGGCAAAAGTGGTCGAGGACAAAAGAGCGTCTAAGGCTTTCCTGGAGTGTTATAAGGCGCTGGAGGCGGGCAAGCCGATCGGTGGTAGCGAGTCGGAAGATAAGGAGGAGGTTGTCGTAAAGAAAAAAGACACCAAACCCGCACCGAAAAAGCAGGAAAAGGCGAAAGAGCCTAAGGAGCCTATGACTAAGGCTGACCAGATCAATGTCGAGGCGGCTCTGGGTGTGTCTGTCAAGGAGTTCAAAAAACTCAACAGCGACACCCAGATCGCAGTTGTGACAGCATTGCAGAACAAAGCCGATGCTTGCTCGAAGAAGGCGACTGAGTTTGCAAAGCTGGTTAAGAAAGCGTCAATCCGTGGCGCCAAGGCTGACGCCAAAGTTGAGCAGCTCTACAAGCAGCTCAAGAAGCTCGTTAGCAAAGACCAGCATCCGTTGGTCGAAAAGCTGAGAGAGTCTGGCGCAGATCCGGTTCAGGCGGCGGAAACGTTTTTCGACATCACGCTGGAAGAGCCTTCAAAGCCTTCAGGTAAAGATAATCGGAAAGGCAAGAAACCTAAGAGCGGCAAAAAAGAGTCTGCACCTGTCGAAGAGCCCAAGCCCACCGAAGCCGAAGGGTCCGAGCCATCCCAGCAGCCCATTCTTGGGGCTGTCCTGATCGCATACCTGCGTAAGGGTGGCATGTCGGATGACGACATCGACGCGATGAAGGAGATTATCAACGTCCATGAAAAATACGATCTGGGGGAGATCGTAGCCATAGTCAAGGAACTGGGCTATGACGATGATTCCAAGGTTATGCAGAGCTTGCGTCAGTAAACCTATAAATCCCCCCACAACTCGGGCCCCGTAGACTGTGCTTAGGCACACGAGGGGTCCTTTTTTCTTGCAGAAAATATCTTTTTTGAATCGTCAACCATAAACTTTTCTCTAAAAATAAGCAATTTAATTTTTAAGTCAAATCGCACTATCTGTGGAAAACTAGCAAAATAACAGATATAAAAATCCTTCTATCCTGCTAAAGCTAAAGTGTGATAAAATACTTGACTTTTTTAAGCATGTGTGCTACAATGGACTTAGTCGGTATGAATACGGACTCCGTATCCATATCTGAGGTCCATTTCAGCTAAATCGTCTCAAATCATTGGGAGATGTGTTTGCGATGACGTAGCTTGGACTGAAGAAGTTTAACAAAATGGACCAAAGGGAAATATCAACTACGAATATCAAATTAATTGCAATAATAATTTAACTTCTAAAAGGAGAATATTATGAAAAATGCAGTAAAAACTACCCTCGCGGTGGTTGCTGGTGCAACCGCTGTGGCTGGTGTGGCCTCTATCCCTGCAATCGTCTCCGCTTGGGGCGATAGTGCAGGTGGCCGTCCTACCTACTCTGTCCAAGAGATCAACGAGAAGATGAGTGATTTTGGCAATACGCCACTTTTCAACTCGATCGAGATCAAGGACAGCGACTATGATTGGTATAAGACTAACTTCGGTGAAGAATTGACGAAAGGCAACCTTCGCCACGAAAAGAACTTCGTCGGTGCTCGTGAGAATACTGGTGTGAATGCTGGACCAAACAATGTCTGGGACGGCAACAATATTACCGCCGAAGACGGTAAAACCTACCTCGTGCGTCTCTACGCACACAACAACAACTCTAATAGCGTCGCAGAAAACACCACGGTGCGTTTCCAAGACGCAAACAATGTTGCTTCTACCCTCGAAACTGTCAAGTTGGAAGACGAAAACGGTTACGAAACTGGTGAAACCAAGCAGATGCAACAGGTCCAGATCAACGGTTTCATTACTTCGAGTAATGCTAACCCGAATGAATACTGGGACTACGTGAACTTCAACGCTGATGTTCCTTTCCACTTGGAATATGTCTACGGTTCTGCCTTGTTGGAAAACAACGGTGCAGCCGCTGGTAAATTGAGTGACGATATTATCACGAACGGAACCTTAATTGGTTACGATGCGCTTGATGGTAAAGTTCCTGGTTGTTACCAGTATGCGAACTACGTTTCTATCCAAGTGAAAGTCGTTTATGACTATGATTTCACGATTGAGAAGAAAGTTCGTCTCGCTGGTGAGAAAGAATGGAAAGAAAGCGTTGACGCCAAAGTTGGTGACAAGGTTGAGTTCCAAATCAAATACACGAACACAAGCGACAAACAGCAAGATAACGTGGTAATCAAAGACATTTTGCCATCTAACTTGCGCTATGTTGCAGGTTCGACGAAGATTAAGAACTCTAACCATCCAAACGGTGACACCTTGGATCACGATTACCTCGTGACCGATGGTCAAAAAGTTGGTAACTATGGCCCGGGCGCAAATGTCCGTCTCATGTTTACCGCTGAAGTGGTTGATGATAACTTGGCTTGTGGCAAGAACACGCTTGTCAACTGGGCTCAGGCTGGTGTCGGTGATACGACTATCCAGGACGAAGCTCGAGTTGTTCTCGCGAAGACTTGCGACACAACCCCAGAGACCCCAAAGACTGGCGAAACACCGACTGCTTTGCCAACAACTGGTCCAGAAGCTGTCGCTGGTGGCGTGATTGCTACTGGTGCTATCGTAACGGCTGCAGGCTACTACATTGCTAGCCGTCGTCAGTTACGCTAGGATTTGGCCGATTCTATGTCTTCTTCGGGAGACATAGAATTCCCCATTTCCATGCTTGACTGCTTCAACATATGGTCAAAAATCCCCTCGAATGAGGGGATTTTTGAGTTCTATAACTCCGAAGCTTACAAAGAATTTTACCCAAAATCCAGACTTGTCTCGGAAAAACGTTTATGCTAACATAAAATTATATGGACGAAACGAACGGGTCTTTGGGCAACCAACCTGCGCCGAATGCTGGCGGGGTTGATTCTGGGTCTATGGAACCAGCCACTCCAGATGTTTCGAATTCTCCAGTGACTCCGAACGTGCCAATATCTCCAGATGCTTCAAGCGCGCCGATCGCGCCAGCAGCTCCTGTGACGCCGAGTGTCTCGGGGGCTCCAGGAACGGTACCGACTGTTTCGTCGACTCCGACGACGGTTTCGGAAGCATCAGCCACATCGGGCGTGATTGCTTCGACGCCAGATATTGTTGCGCCAGTGAGTGACGAACAAGTCGCCGCTGCAGCGAAAAAACTCGTACCGAGACACCCTTTCTTCTCCGATCACCCGGCCCAAGTTGCTGCCAGTGGCACGGGCGATATCATCCTCCAAAAGACCAAAACTCCGCGTGACAAAAAACCACTCATCATCGGCGCAGTTGTACTCGGTGTGGTCGCATTGGTTGGAGGGATTGTATTGCTAGCGAACCGTCCCGCTTCGAGTGAGGACGTGAAGGTGGCTTTTGATGCATATTATGACTTGCTCGCAAATGGCCCTGCCGGAGCTGAAGTTTCATCGGAGGACGGAAATACTGAAGATACTGAAAACTCTGATGAGACTGATGAATCTGAAGTATCCGAGGGATCCAAGTCTTCCATTGAATTCCAGGTTTGGGATAATTATGACTATGAAGACGAGGATGAAGAAGAAGATACAACCGTCTACGATGATGAAGATGATGAGGAAGAGGAATATGGTGACCCAGACGAAGAAGACGCCAGTGACGATGTAGTCTATAATGAAGGACCCGTTGAAGAAATTGAATATGAACCTCGGGAATATTCTAAGTGGTTTGTTTTTAGCTCTGATTCATATCTCACTCTCGATTCCAAAAAGACTTATATTGATGATATTCTAAAGAAATACGACGAGTTTTCAGCTATATTGTCGCGTTCCAAAAAAGACAATGTCTACGAACAGTTACAAAACATAATGCCGATTTATTCAGAGTTACTCAAAGCAGTTATGCTAACGAAAAAGCTCGATACCATTAGCATTGAGCTGGAGAAGCGGTTCTTGGAAGGTGGCACGGAGTCTGCCGAGAAATACATAGACGAAGCAGTATCGACAGAGAGTGATGACGCTTTCGTGACGGCTTTGATTGATAGTCTGCGTAGTGATCTAAAAATACAGCTCCAGCTTGTTGAATTGTATAGTCAAAACCAATGTATTGAAGATGGCTATGTAAATTACGCCTGTGATTTGGATGGAAACCAGAAGTACGACCAATTATTGAACGACCGGGACACAAATACTGAAAATTCCGACATGTTGCTTGATAGAGCGAAAATTACGCTCTATACCCAAACTGTTCAGATGAAAGAGATGTTAGCAGGAGAGAAAACTGATGAAGAATAGAAAGAAAGCGTTACTTGCGCTTATTGGTATCATCAGTTCTTTCGTGGTTGGTAACTTCGCCCTCTCAACGCCAGTTAGTGCCGCTGCGAAAAAAGGTAGCAAGATCGAGACAGTCTATCAGAAGTCACTCGCTTGGGCAATCAAATCTTGCTACAGCAATGGCTCCATGAAAAGTTCTTTTGTTCCGGGCGACTATACAGATACTCCAATGATGGCGAATATGCTTACGGATAAGGGGATAAACCAATTTACAACGCCAGTCCCTACGCTACCGAATGAAGATGGTAGGACCACATGCGGGTTAATCCTTGACTCCAATCTGCTGAATAAGTATTACGGCACCAAGATCGATAGTGTTGGCGTTGCTCAACTTGCCAGTATTGGTTACGAAAAAAGCGCCGAGAGCAATTATAATAAAAATTGTATAGGATTCCAATATCTAGATTCGTCCGGCACTGCGACTAACTCAACTTATATTACTAGCAAGGCGTGTTTCAAGGTCAACAAGACTAGCGGAAAAATCGAAGGAACGTTGGGAATAGAGCCCCCAGCAGCAGTCGAAGCAGGAATTCGTTCACCCATTATTCCAATGGCGGTTTTCCCTGCCTCCCTACAATTTGGCGCAATGAAAGTCGACTATGCTGGTAAGACTTGGAATGAGCTCGTAGCAGCTAGTCGTGCAGGGTTCTCAGAAACTGGTCTTGGACTACAAAATGTTCTTACTAATTCTACTACGGATCAATCTTTTGCTACATATAAAATGATCGACAAGTCCAAAGCTGCGAACAAGGCTATCAAGTATTTCTCCAAAGGGAAATATACAAAAGCAAGCAAAGCCAAGTTCAAGGATAAGGATCGCTTGACGCTCTACATGAACTATATCAACTATATATTGGCTCAGGATAATGCCGTTAAATATCGTGAAGACAAATGTGGTGGAAAAACTAAGAAGGCTGATCTATTGAAAGAGACGGGCTACTTATATCACAAGTCGCAAAACAAGTGGTGCGTTTTGGACGGCGTAGACACGGTTAGTGGAGAATTTGCTGGTATCAAAGCTGACGGTAAAGGTATGACAATGGTGTCTTTCAGTACGATCGTCAAAGAAATGCAAAAAGGAAAATATAATAACTTTAAGACGCCAAAACTGGATCCGAGTGCTGCTGAGGAAGCCGAGCAGGAGGAAGGTTATGACCCAGACGAGGACAGTGAACAGCCAACTTGCTATAATTCCGCCGAGACACTCGGTTGGATCCTTTGCCCGGCTATTGAAATATCCGGAAACGCCGTGGAAGGCCTCTATGATATGATTAAAAATAGTTTTCTCGAAATTAAGGCGTCGACCTTGATGGCGAGTGGTGGTCCTCTACATCAAGCTTGGGAAGACTTCCGTGACTATGCGAATATTATTTTCGTCGTCTTGCTTGCAGTCGTTATCTTGTCGCAATTGACAGGAATCGGGGTGAGTAATTACGGTATCAAAAAGATTTTGCCACGGCTCGTTATGATTGCGATTCTTGTTAACCTTTCGTTCGTGATCTGTCAGCTTGCCGTCGACCTTTCTAATATATTAGGGGAGGGTCTAGAGAAGCTTTTCCATAACTTCGCTAATGGGGTTACGCTAACTCCTCCAACAGGACAGATGCTCGGTCCAACAGAGCTTGGCGAAGCGGCTGGGTCGATCGTCACTCGACTCACCTCAACGGCTGGAACCGGGATCCTAATGCTCGGGGGTGTTGCTATTGCCGCATCGACGTGGGAGTTTTGGTTGATCCCGCTTCTCATCTTCTTCCTTGGTTGTCTGATCGGTGTTCTCTTCTTCGCTATTATCCTCGGCGTGCGCGAAGCTGGAATTATTATTCTCGTCGCATTGACTCCAGTCGCGATTGTTTGCTACGCTCTTCCAAATACGAAGAAAGTCTACGATAAGTGGTTTAAGTTGTTCTCGAGCCTCTTGTTCGTTTACCCGATCGCAGGCGCGCTCATGGGGGGTGGTCTTTGGGCGTCGAAACTAATGCTTGCGACTGGCGAAGGCAAAAGTGGACTCGCAGGATTCTTCTTTGCGATGGTTGCTATGCTCATGCAGGTCGTCCCCTTCTTCCTTATCCCGTCTCTCGTGAAAAGTTCCCTCGCTGTCGCCGGCAATCTCGGCGCAAAAATCGCAGGTATGGGCGATAGGTTCAGTGGCGCAGCAAAGAGCGGAATCCGAAGTAGCAATGCGTATAAGGACACTCAGGAACGCATGGCCGGGCATCGTGGGCAGCGTATGTTGAATCGTGATGCGAGGTTACGCGCCCGCGACGAACGTAGCGCCGAATTTCGTGCCAATCATCGCATTTTGGGGGCTTTGCGACATCCTGGGGGAACTTTACGTAACACGCAAATGGGCCAAAACTCACGTAATCGCCGGCTGAATCGCGCGAACGCCGCCGTTTATGCTGCTAACGTCGGGAACAAAGATAGGAGTGCCGATTATGCCGACAAAGAAGTTGAGACATTCGCGGGTGATTTTAAGAACACATGGAAGAGAGAAGGCGACATCGCGGATGAAAAGTTCTTGCGCAGTGAAGCGGAAAGTGCACTCTCTGCTCTTGCCGAAGACAAAGACAATGCCGAAGCAAAAGGGCGTTATCTCGCTGCGATGCGTCAGCTGAGCACAAGTAACAGTGGGCGCTCGCACTTAATGTCTGCGATTAACGGAACTAAGAGAAACTTAAAAAACAAAGGCATAACGCAGAATGAGGGGCTGAAGTGGGCTGCTAGTAGCACGCTAGAAGAAAATGGCTTAAAGTATAAGAACGGTGATCCGACCTCGTTCAAGGCTCTAAGCAAGTTAGCCGAGAATGGCAGTTTCGATGGGGCAGAGTTCAAGGATATAGCTAACGAGGACGGTAGTATAACGCACGTCATTGACCAACAGTATGCTAGCTCTAAATACAAAGATATTGGTGCTGCGCAACTAGCAGATACTGATGATGTTTGGAGGCAAAATACTATTGCACGCCTCACTGATCCAGAAGCACACTTTGAAGAAGGCGAACGCGAGAATCTAATTTCCAAGGCTCAAGAAGCACTTAATAACCCGAATATTTCTACAAAAGGTGACGTTG
>CARTQV010000028.1 GCA_949070545.1 uncultured Candidatus Saccharibacteria bacterium
TTTAAAAATGACCTAAGTCCAATCTGGCGGAAGGGACAGGATTCGAACCTGCGAAGCTCTCGCTTGCTGGTTTTCAAGACCAGTGCCATCAACCACTCGGCCACCCTTCCACTCTTATATTGTAGCATGTATTTTCCCTAAAATCGATGTAATCTGTTATTATATATAATATACAGATAGGAGGCTAGGAGAATGAAGGGTGAATATAGACCATACAACGAACGGACCCCAGATGAACAATATAAAAATCTGATTCGGGCGGTCTTGGATCAAGGAACTTGGGGGCCATCACCGATGGTGGACGAGAATGGGAAGGAAGTGCGGACAATTGATTTATTGGGAGCGCCGGTAATGCGCTTTGATTTATTAAAAAATGGTGTGCCATTTATCACAGAGCGAAAACTCGGATTCTGGAAAGCCGCTGTGGGCGAATTGTTGGCCTTTGTCAACGGCGTGCACACCCAGGAAGGGCTTGAAGAATATAATTGTAAATGGTGGCAAGCTTGGTGCACGGAAAAAAAGTGCGCAAAGCGTGGTCTCGAGACAGGTGATCTTGGACCAGGGTCGTATGGTGCAGCGTTTCACGATTTTCCAACTGTTGACGACGGAAGCTTCAATCAATTTGCCGAAATTATCCAACAAATGAAAGAAAGACCGGAGCTGAAAACGCATTTTATTTCCCCATGGATTCCACAATATACCATTCGCAACAAAGACCATCAGCAAAAAGTTGTGGTTTGCCCATGCCATGGTTGGATGCATTTCCGGATTTTGGACGACAAGCTGAACCTCGTGATGTTCCAGCGTAGTTGCGACGTTTTAGTGGGTTGCGTGAGCAACTGGATGCAATATTCAGCGTTTTTGCTCGCGATGGCGGATGTGCTGGACTTGGAGCCGGGCGAATTCGTGCATATGATTTCTGACGCACATATTTATGAGAATCAATTACCTTGGGCGGACGAAATCTTGGCACGCGAGACAAAGCCCTTCCCAACTTTGAAGATTACGAATAGCCATGATAATATCTTTGACTACCGACCAGACGATTTTGAGCTGAGTGATTATGACCCAGCGCCAGGCATTAAGGGCATTCCAGTGGCGATTTAGGAGAGTAAAATGGACGAAAATTGGCTAGCAAAAGTAAAGATTGCGCGAAAAAATGAACAGAAAATTGGGCTAGTGCAAGGTTCGTGGGACTTGTTTCATCTGGGGCATTTACGCTATATTTTGAAGGCGCGCGCGCGGTGTGATTTTCTAGTGATTGCGATGGACAGCGACGAAAAAATCCGCAAGCGCAAAGGCCCAACACGTCCGGTCATTCCCGAAAAAGAACGATACGATTTTATCTCGATGTTAAATATTGCAGATGCAGTCGTCATTAAACAAGTTGATGAGCCGAAGTGGAACTTGATCAAAACTATCAAACCAGATGTTTTAATCGCGATCAAGGAAACCTATAGTGACGAAGATATCGAAAGGCTCGGGAAATGGTGCGGTGAAGTAGCAGTCTTGCCCCGGCAGGCAAAAACTTCAACTTCGGATAAAATCCGCCAAATCACACTTTCGAGTCGCTTGAAAAAAGTTGATGGAATTGAGGACAATGTGAAAAAGGCGGCGGCTGGCATGAAACGACGCATCAATTATTCAAAAGAAATGCCAGAGCCAATTCCTGATCTCATGAAGGAAATGCGCAAATCGACAGACGATGTTTGTCCGGTAGCAGCAGGCTGTCTTTGGGACGAACAGTGGGTGTTTGGAACAAATCAAATTGACTTCACAATTCCGGAGTATGATATCCAAAATCGCACTGAACTGTTTTATGATACGGTCGAGCATGCGGAAATTAATTTGTTAAAGAAGCTGGGACGCACAAAGACAATCGACACACCGATCTACATCACGCTATTCCCTTGTGATAAGTGTATGAAAGTTTTAATCAATAAAGGCGTGAAGAAAATCTATTATCTCGAGGACCATCCTGAACGGAATTGGAGCAAGCGTTCACACGCGTTGGCTGATAAAAAAGGCGTGAAAACAATTTGTCTGTTGAAAAGAGTAACTAATAGGAGCAAGAAAAATGGATGATTATAAGTATATTTATCCGCCGACGGCGCGGACACAAGACCAGTTGAACGTAATGCTGAAAGCAGAGGCGGAGGATAGAGATCCGCTCGCCTTGGAGAACATTGATCAAGAGAAACAAGCGATAATATTTGTTGGTGAACATTGGTTCGCGGCGGAAAATCGTTATCCCCGGGAAGGCAGCGAGCAGCATTTGTTGATCATCGCAAAAGATCCAATGTATGCAGTGGAAGACATTACATCTGAAGCTTGGATGGAATTATATGATATCTGGAAAAAGTTGATTGACGAACGAAAGCTGTCAGGAGCGGCGTTTTGTATGCGATTTGGAGATCCGGCAAGATCGGGTGCTTCCCTAAAAAGATTACACGTGAATGTGATCATGCCGAAAAAAGGTGAAAAAGTTCGATTCCCAATTGGTGGGAGGGCAGAGCTGAAGGAAGGGTTGCACTTGTAGTCGGTAAAACACAAAATGTAAGACAATTGCATGACATTGTCATGCAATTGTAATGCTGTTGTATTGCAAAATGCCTTACAGGCCGATTATTCAGCGTTCGTATGAACAGCAGTAACATCGTCAAGATCGTCGAGGGCATCGAGTAGCTTTTCGAGTTTTTCTGCATCCGTGCCTTCGATACCAACGGTCGAAGTTGGAAGATAACGTAGCTCAGCAGTCGTCACGGTCAAACCGGCATCAATCAAGCTAGCGCGGACTTTCATTAAATCGCTCGCTGCGGTCGTAATCCCGAGACCATCATCACCCTCCTCAACATCTTCCGCCCCCGCATCTAAAACTTGGAGCATGACCTCTTCGCCTTTTTCGGGGATTTCGATCCAGCCCTTACGTGCAAATTGAAACATGACGGAACCTGGGTCGGCCATGCGCCCACCATTTTTCGAAAGTGTATTGCGGACATCGGGCATGGTGCGATTCTTGTTGTCGGTCGCAACTTCGATAATAATACCGACACCACCCGGGCCATAACCTTCGTAAACTTCTTCGTTCAAAGCTGCAGCGTTTTTATCAGAGACGCGGGCGATAGCGCGCTCGATATTGACTTTCGGCATGTTGGCCTGGCGGGCTTTTTCAAGCATCATGGCAAGAGACGGATTCATGCTCGGATCGGTGCCAGAGCGCGCCGCAATGGCAATTTGGTTGGCAATTTTCGTAAACAACGCGCCGCGTTTTGCGTCAACAACGGCTTTTTGGCGCTTAGTAGTCGCCCACTTGCTGTGTCCGGACATATGATTCCCCTTTCTCTAATTTCTGGTGTATTTTATATTTATTATATCATAACTATGAGTTCTACACCATTTTTCGTATAATACTTATTGACTTTATTCATGATGTATGCTATAATAGTATGATGAGTATAAATCAGAAGCGGGCGGGAACGGTGGAAGGAGTGGATAATACTAAAAGGGCAGAAAGAATACTCCGGATGCCCAAAGCATCTGGGATATCCCCAGAAAAAACATCCAGACAGGACACCAGATATCTGAAGAGCGAGAAATTAATACAGCAGGCACTACATCAAGGACTCACCAATCGCCAGATTAACATGAAAGCTGGCGATATTTGTCGTCTAGCCACTATCACGAGACCAACGTTCTATGCACATTGTCGGGATAGCAATGACGCGCTGAGAAAATATGAGGTCCGGTTACAGGCAAATTTTAATAATCGATTGCCACAGGCGCGCTGCAAACACGATACTGTCTTTACGATTCTGCTAACATTTGTGTATGATAAGCGTGGATATTTTCGAGCGACAATTCCGAACTCGGATTTTTGGTTGCTTAATACGTTTTTCGATAATATACGGCCACGACTCGTCAGTAAGAATATTGGTGATCGAACTTATGAATATTATGTACGAACGCAGATTGTAATTATTAACGACTGGGCGGAGTTTGGGAAATTCGCGAAAAATGCTATTCCGAAATACGTGCACAAATTAATGCAAACGAGATTGGTCGATCCGTCGGTGTAGAATTTAGTCTATCATATTACATGGTATGATTGAGACGATAAACCTCTAGCGCTGAGAAGGTGAGACCGCACTGTAATTCTTGCGAAATAGTCAGATTCTTAATCTCTTCATGAGTCGCAAAACGCCAGTTTAACAATTCGTCGACGGGTTGTTTGAACTGTAGGATTTGTTCGGCCTCCGAGTCGGAAACTTTTCCATAAAACACGTAGACGCGCTGCGAAGTAAGCCCAGGCAAAGGCAGGAAGCTGCCAATTTCTCGCAAGCCCACATGGATACCTGCCTCTTCCCATAATTCCCTAGTGGCGGCTGCGAGCGGGGTTTCGCCTTTTTCGATGCCACCAGCTGGAAATTCCCAAAGTGCTTCGCCAATTGGATAGCGATAAGATTTGACTAATAGAAAACCGTGTTCTGGATGTTCGAGGACAATGACGACGGAATTTTTACGTTCGACGACAGTATATCTTCCATCACGCTCATCAGTTTTAGTTTTATAATCTATAACTTTAAGCCAAGGATTTTCTAAACGAACTTTTCCGCCGAACATTTTGAAGTTACGTTGCAGATCTGGGCTTATCATACTGATATTATAACAAATGACTGCTATAATATAAACATGCGTAAATATATTCCGAAAAGCGCAAAACTTTTGCCGGAGAATGCGGAGTGTAAATTCCGAGGAGCGTTATTCGATGTTTATCAATGGCCGCAAGAAATGTTTGATGGCTCGATGACGACTTTTGAAATGTTAAAACGGGAAGACACGGTTATTACGATTGCGATTCATGATGATAAAATCGTCATCACTCATCAAGCTCAGCCACGACAAGATTGGTTTTATGATTATCCGGGCGGGCGGCATGATAACCCAAACGAAGACGAACTCACCGCGGCGCAACGTGAGTTGCGCGAAGAAACTGGCATGGTTTTCCGGAATTGGAAATTGGTTGATGTGAGACAGCCATTTCTGAAACTTGATTGGCTAATTTATACTTTTTTGGCGACAGGTTTTGTCGAGCAAAAAGAGCAACAGCTGGATGCGGGTGAGAAGATTGAGATACTCGAAGTAACTTTTGATGAATTGCAGGAATACGCAAAAAAGCCGAATGCAAAACATTTATGGCCTGAGTTTTTACGCGATATCAAGACAGTTGATGAACTGAAGAATCTACCGGCGTTATATGATTATTAAATACCAATTAAATCTCGCGAATGAGAAGTTCGGCATTCGGAATATTCTCGTGTAAACTTGCGCTTGGGTCACGTTGGTCTAGAATGTTGCGAAAATGTCGCCATGGATGTGCACTGGTCACGATTAAGACTGAGTTATGCCTCTGAGTCTTCAACTCATTCAAAAAATCTTGAACTCGGTCAAAAACATCCTTTGACAATTCAGAATATTTGTTATAACGATAATTATAAATATCTTGTGACTGATTACGCAAAGCCTTGAAGTCGGAAACTAATTTCCCTTCAAAACCATTCCGAATGTCGTCTAGGCGAGCATCAATGATGAGCTCGGAGTCAGGCTTGATAATATGCGCAGTCTGGTGAGTACGAGGCAATCTGGAAACGAAAACCCTATCGAACTCTTCGACAGATAATTGATCGGAAACTTTTTGTGCTTCTTCTATTCCCGCCGTGGTAAGATGCACGTCTACTTCCGGATCATAGTTAATCAATCTGTCAACATTATAGTTCGTTTGACCATGACGCACAATGAAAAGTTTCATGATTTTTTATGTTCCCCTTTCAAAAACTTGATAATCCATTCGCGTTTCCAAACCACTAGCCCGAGCACGGCAACACTAACCATTGAGGCTAAAGCAACCAGCCAGATATGATCACCGCCAAGACCAGAGCCAAGATAGTTCGTCAAAGCGATAGTTGGAAGACGTCCCAGACCGACCAGAACCATGAGACGCTGGATGGGCAATCTCGTCAATCCAGCGATATAGCAAACGACGTCATCGGGGAAACCGGGTAATAAGAAAATTGCGAAGAGAATCAACGAAGAGCCTTTCGCGTCAATAATGAAATCGAATTTTTCGATGGAAGATTTTTTGAAGATTTTTTCGAGGAGTGGCCGCCCGAATCGACGCGCAATCTTAAACACGATAAAACAACCGATGAGGCTACCGATTGTCGTCCATAAAACTCCCCAAGGCCCGAAGATAAAACCGCCGACGCTACCGACGATTTGGCCGGGGATAGGAGCAGCGACGGTTTGGATAACCTGGAAAATAATGTAGAGTAGCGGAGCAAAGATTCCGAACGAACGCACTGATTCGACCAGCTGATCGCGATTGGATAAAAGTGAAGTGATTGGACCTTGAAAAACAATATCCCAAATTAGATAAATTACTAACGCCGTAATGGCGATTCCCATTAAAACCAACTTCAACTTTGTGCCACGACTAAATTTTTTACGCTCATCTAACGCTGGCTCGTTCAGGTCAGCGTTAATAGTAGTTTTCGTATTGCTTTTGCGAATTGTAGCTGATTTCGCTTTTGGATACTTATTTGGCATACTCAACGGCGCGGGTTTCGCGAATGACGTTGACTTTAATTACACCAGGATAGGACATCGTTGCCTCGATTTTGTTTGCGATGTCACGAGCGAGCTTCAGGGCAGAAAGATCATCGATTTGCTTCGGTTCGACAATGACGCGAATTTCACGTCCAGCAGAAATTGCATAGGCCTTATCGATGCCTGGAAAACTCGTCGCAATGTTTTCGAGATCACGCATACGTTCAGCGAAGTTTTCAGCGGAAATGTTGCGAGCACCAGGACGAGCGGCGCTAAGCGAATCAACAATTTTCACAATGATTGCTTCGGGTGTCGTCGGTTCGATATCGTCGTGGTGAGCGGCCATTGCATGGACTATATCATCAGGCATGCCATATTTTTTCGCAAGCTCGGCACCGATTTCAGCGTGCTTCCCTTCGATTTTATGCGTGACCGCTTTCCCAATGTCGTGGAGAAGAGTTGCGGTTTTCGCGACACGTTTGTTCGCACCGATTTCTTCAGCAATCATGCCGGCGATATGTGCCATTTCGACAGAATGCAACAAGACGTTTTGACCATAACTCGTGCGAAATTTCAGCTCACCAAGCAGGTGAATCAACTCGCGTGGAATACCAACAACACCAACTTCTCGCGCTGCATCCTCACCAGCACGCATAACTTCCTTTTCGATTTCACGCTCAGCTTTTGCAACGGCATCTTCAATCGAACTAGGATTGATGCGGCCATCTTTCATCAAACGTTCAAGAGCATAGCGCGCAACTTGACGGCGAATTGGATCAAAACTCGACAAAACAACCATGCCCGGGGTGTCATCAACCATAATGTCGACACCAGTCGCACGTTGGAGGGCTTGGATATTGCGACCTTCTTTGCCGATAATACGCCCTTTCATGTCATCATCAGGCAATTTCAAAGCCGTAACTGTGCGATCAGCTGTTACCTCGGATGACATGCGCTCCATCGCTGTAAGCAAAATCGCTTGCGCCGTTTCGTCGATATCGTGTTTGATTTCCTTTTGTTCTTTCGCAACGAGCCCGGCGAGATCTTGTTTGATGTCTCGCTCGGTCATCTGCATGAGTTTGTCGCGCGCAGCAATCTTTGACAAACCAGCGATTTTTTCTAGTTTTTCTTGCTGACGATTGCGAATCTCGCGTACTTCATTCTTCAAATCGTCAAGTTCTTTTTCTTGTTTTGCGAGACGTTCAGTTTTATGTTCGAGCTGATCGAGTTTGTTGTCGAGGTTGTTTTCGCGTTCACTCAAACGGCTCTCGGTTTTTTTCCATTCGCGACGGCGTTCCGCTTCCTCTTCTTGGGACTTCGCGGCCATATTCGCAGCGTCGTTTTTCGCTTTCAAAACGATATCCGAAGCTTCGTTTTTCGCTTTGCGCACAAGGTCATCAGCGCGATTCTTCCCACCATTTTCATTCTTCTTATTATAAGCAAACAAGCCACCTGCACCGATACCAACACCGAGCACGAGGGCGATTATTGTCAAAATTACGTTCATAACGCACCTTTCCGAATTGTTTGTCGATATTTTTCTCTATATCGACGGGGTAACAAAAACTTTTCAATTAATAAAATTCCATCTCTATTATAACATATTTTACTTGCGTGGAGCAGAAATGTTTGCCTCGCGGCCATATTCAGGAATAATAATTTGGTGTTTTGTGCCATGATGGTCAAAAAGCGGGATTTTGAGCTGATCAGAGAGCGCGTTCACAATAGCTGCGCCGATTCTGAGCCCAGTGAAAGAGCCGGGGCCACTAAAAAATGTGATTTTGGAGATATCTTGCCAATCAGCATGATTTTCGACGAGTTTTTCATGGATAAAAGTGAAGATCTTTTCAGCTAAATCATATTTCCCTACCCGAGTGTATTCTCGATCGTTCAGACGGAGAGTACAAGCGTCAGTCGAGGTGTCAAGATAGAGGTGAATTGAGGTTGAACTTGTTCTCGTGGCAATAGTTGAGCGTTTGGAAAGCTTCTGCGTGTTATTCTGATGAGCTTGAGATGTATTTTTAAAAGGAATTCGGGTGTTTTTTGGAGAGTTTTGCACAGGTTTCTGTGATTTTCCCACTTTTTTGGATGAGTTATCCACTGCAGAACTCATCTTTTCCACAGGTTTTCCACAGGTTTTCCACAGGTCATCAGAGATTCCCCATCTATTAACTTCGCGTGCGCCATCATTAGTTTTTACAAACTCAAGCCGTATGTGATGTTTTGGCAAAAGGTCAGACACACCACCTCCCCATTCGATCACGACGACGGAATGCGGATTTTTCAGGCTCTCGTTTAGTTCACCACGCATAATTCCAGGGTCATCGAGACGATAAAAATCATAATGAATCAACTCGCCAATATCGGGCAAAGCGTAGCGTTTGGAGATTGTGAAGCTGGGGCTCGTCACTTCTGTTTCGATGCCAAGACTACGAGCGAGACCACGCGTAAACGTCGTCTTCCCAGCACCAACATCACCCACTAACTCAATAACGACAGGTCGTTCGAGCTGTTCTCCTAAAACTTGACCGAGTGCAGACATTTCTGCAGCGGAATGAATCTTCATTCTTTCATTATAACATAATTCTTAGATTTTGCTAGAGAATCCGTAGGTTCTCGAGATCGACGATGAGATCTGAGGAATTTGAGAAGCGGAGGAAAAGTTAAGAAAAGATAATCCGTTCATTTCCGAAGCTCTGGAGCAGATGCTGAGCGGCGAAGAAACGAATATGGGAGGATATTTTTACGGATACAGCGAAGCGCTTCTCCGGAATCTGAATGTCCTGGAAGGAACGCTGGATATAGAAAAATTCATGAGCGGAGAT
>CARTQV010000029.1 GCA_949070545.1 uncultured Candidatus Saccharibacteria bacterium
CCATATCGCGAAAGAAATCCTCTCGAGTTTTGGCAGATGATAATTCTCGAATTCTTGAGTCGTGTGGTATAAAATGCGTTTCATAGGCATATGGTAGTTGCTTTATTTCGCCGATATAGTCAGTTAGTGCTCGCCCGGAATCCTCGTAATAGTCAATGATGTGAATCTCATTACCCACTACTTGAGCAAAAATAATGGCCGTAGAATCACTAATGCCTAAATCCCAAGCCGTAAAGACTGGTGTTCCACTTTCATACGCTATGTGCGAGCTAATTCGCCCCTCCTCCGTTGCTCGACCGACATGTTCAGCATAGATACTACCTTGTGCCTGCGTGCGTGGCTCACCCATCCAAACATGGAGATATTGGCCATAATCTTCGCGTTTCATTTTCTCGCGATCAGCAATCACAGTATCACTCAAAAACTCCTCGACATCTTCCGAGTTAATCTTGCAGACGAAGGTCTTGTCGTCAGCCTTATTTACGATCTCTGTCATAACTGGATCATTCGGCGTATCGGGGTTGAAGGCCCAGATTATTTGACTACCTTCCTTACGAATAGTCGGAGTAAGAATCTCGATTGACCTTTTACTAACACACTGTGCTTCCTCCACAAAGGCATAGTCCACATCTGGAATAGATTTGAGGCTATCAGCAGTTTCATATTTTAGACCTTTGTAGATAACTTTTGCCCCCGTCTTGGTGTTGTAGATATTCTTCTTGGTAATTTCAAAATTAGGAAGATGGTGCTCACCAATAATGTTTTGCATAAGCTGGTGTACGGAGTCGTCAATACTGTTTTGGACTTCACGCACGCATAGAATTAGACATTTTCGTTCCATCATCTGCAATAGTAGGAAGAGGCAAATTGTATATGACTTCGCTGCACTACGCCCGCCATAATACACGATATGCCTGTAATACGAGTTAAACAACGCTTTGAACTGCTTGGGGATATCTATATCGAGCTCATTCATCGTTCACCCCTTCTGGACTTTTCTTGCCCGCATCTACAAAGGTAATTTTGATTGCTTCCAAAGTCTGCCCGTTACTCGTGATATCTTGCTTCTCACTGAATTCCGGATCAGTCTTGGCAATAAACTTGGCGGTATCTTGTGCTATCTTTTCATCTGACGAGTCAAGCGACTTGCCTAACACCCTCTTCGCCTTAATTACGAGGCTTTGCTTATCATCTGATTTTCCAATAATTTCCGATATAATTCGCTCCATCCATTCGAGGCTGAATGTTGTGATATTCTCTGCGTACTCCTGCGAGTAGCCGGCTTTTAATGCTGATTGCAGAGCATTCCCGTAGGTTGGGGAGGTTGGAACATAATATCGCATCGCAAAATTGATTTGCTTGGGAGTAAAGCCTTTTGTGGGTGTATGCTTTTTGGTTGTTGGCATTTTAATTCCCTATCTATATTCATTAAAAAATGCGACTGTCTTTTGACGATCGCATTCATTACTATTATTTTATCACACTCCTGCGGGGTGGGTGGCACTACGCCAAAGAGTACGATATTTTGCACTCTACAAAATCTACCTATTGGCAGATGGGGTGAAAGTTAATGTACTAAACGCCTATCTGTAGCCCCTAAATGCGTCGTTGTAATACCACCCATTCCACAGAAGTGGATAATACGCTATCTTTCCGTGATCACTATCACCGCACGCGGATCTCCCAGATCTACTCCACCAAACTTTACATTCAATTCCTCTACACACTTAAAACTATCGTCGACGATTACTTCGGCTTTGACGAGAGCATCCAAGATTGATGTCGCTTGGTTATCTATGTCTCGCCGTTGAAAATTTGGCTCATAGATCCTGATAGCTATCATGCAGTGAGCGATTGGACTTTCTTGATTCAGCGTTTGTATGCTAAACTCGTCCACCATACTATTCTCATTATCTTTGGCGGCCTTATTTGACATCATCATTGGTGCACCAGTCCTGCGATTTCTGATGATTCGCTTTGAGTTCTTTTTTGATAAAATTGCTCCGTGATAGGTTAACTTTAATATTCTAGACATTTTGTCTGCCTCCCTCAATAGTCGAAATCATTGGGTTCCATTGTTGATATTCCTTCTTGGCAATTTTGCACTTTTTTGCGGGATAAGTTCTACCCGAGTGTGGTCCTTCTTCAAATCTCACGCCGTAATTACCATCACCAAAGCAATCATCGATCCACGCTGCGTGATAGTAATCAATTTCTCCGATGAGCCGTGTCCTTGCGTAGAAATTACTCATTCTTATTCCTTTCTAAAAATTACAATGGCACTTGGAAATGGTGCTGGGTTCGGTTGATCATCGAACTTTAAGCGTCCTCGTATGTAGCGTATCTCTGATGCCTTCATACAGTAATCGTGCCACCATTTTGTATCGGTTCTTGAGGGGATGAGAAAGACTACGGTTTTGCCTTTCTGCCACTCCTCGTAACCTTTCTTGATCCATTTTGGTAACTCTCGGCCGTATGGTGGATTCACATAATTCACCCCCCCCCAGTTTATTGCCAATCCATCGAAGGTCGGCTTTGGTGGACATGGGTCAAAATCAAAACCAAATTCAGCATCTAGAACTTGATAGACGGCTTTTGGTGTTTTCCAATCCATACGCAGAGAACTGAAATGTGGCTGTTTTCTCATTTTTCCTCCAGCTTCCGGCCACAATATTCTTTATAATTTCTTGACAGTCTAACTCTGGCTGCTTGGTTCTTGCTGATTTTGGCACGCTCTGCAATGAGAGCGTCGTTCTGCGCTCCAACTTGCACCGTTTGCCATAATTTCTTTACTTTTTGATAGTATTCTTGATCTAGCCGCTTCATTTCTACTCCAATAGTTCTGGATTTGAGAGGATATGACCTAGAACTTTCAAATCACGCGACGATTCTGCTAGTTCAAAGCTATCTCCGTCAGCACTTTTTGCTCTATATTCACCATCTTCAAGGTCGTAATAAACTACTCCGACCGACTCGTCGAAATCTCTTACTATCGAACCTTCGAAAATTTCCTCACCATCTTCGTCGAAGAGGTTGGTGGATTGGCAGAATGTGTAACGGCTGTTACCGTTGTCATCATATAATTGGTGATACCTGTCTCTAAAATGTAGCGTAATCTGCCACATCTCCATTGGTGTCGTAAGAAAAGTCTTATTCTTTTTATCCCACACCATGAATCGCTTGAGCATAGGCTGAAAGTTATTTTTCATCAATCACCTCCCATTCGCATACCATAATCCTATCATCTGGGAACTCTTCCTTTAATTTGCTACATTCTTTATCAGCAAGAACCTTAGTCGCATATACTCCCTCAATGCAACTATCCTCCCAAATTTCAGCTTGATGGCAAATAATATAAACTTTCATTATTCACCTCCATTCTCAACAATTGGTATTCCATATTTAATAGCCACCTCTCGTTCAATTAGGCATCCTCTAGCATCTACCCAATCGCCCCATAGTACCAATACATCTGCTCTTGAGAGTTGTCTGATGGACTCGCCTAAATACCATGCTGGAACATTCTTACAGTCCTTTAGCGGATCTTCTGCGATAAAACTATCAATAATCGTGACACTACCGAAAGCCTTAACGAGCCAAGCTTCGCATTTTCTACGCTCAGCCTTAATTTCTTCATCAGTTTTTCCATTCATTGGTTGAGAAATAAAAAATGTTGTCACTCTACCTCCTTATAAAATTCAATCTCTTGATCACTACCAGTGGTGCCATCCTCAGATTGCCAAATGCCTTCATCAGTGATAGTGCAATTCCTTGCTTCAAAAACAGCTCGTACGCTACACTCTGCGAAACCGTGAGCAAAACATCCAATTAGCAAATCATATCTCCTGCTGGCATCTAGCTTTGTATGTGGAGTAAAAAATTCGTAATACACTGGTCGTTTCATTGCATTTTCCTCAAACCAAAACTTACCCCATAAAACGCAACTATCCCGATTAGTATCAAACATCCACACATCGCAATAAACTCTCCGACTTCAGATATGGTCTTACTGTGAGTTCGACTTGCCATAACTAAACCGACCGTTAATAACAGCAGCCCAATAATTACAATTAGTATGCTAATCATCGTGCTGTATCCTCGCATGCTTCTGGACTTTTATATTCAAAGCAGGCCGTAGCTTTGGTTTGCTCAATCGCTTCGATTACTAATGTAGCCATACTTGCACCGATAACAATGGCCAGAAATAAAATGCCTACAAAGACAATCTTTTCCAAGACTTTTATCATCTTTTCTTTACCTCCATAAGTTCGGGCTTTGTAAAAATACTCCCGATCAGTTTCAGATCACAAGAATCATATGCGGATAAGGATGTTGAGACATTTTCAGTATCTACGATCACAAATTCGCTTTTCTCAAACCCAATTACGCCAATAAATGTAATTTTTTGCCCTGCGATTTTATACGCAATCTTTACGACATGCCCTTCGTATAGCGGACGGTTGTTTTTGTCGTTCGTCCCTGTATAGGCCAGTTTACGGAATCTACCATAGCATTGTAATCGTAGCTCTTCATCTGATCCGTAAACATTTTCCGCAATTTCACAAAAGTTTTTGACATCGTCAATGGTGGCGTACCGTCCTAGATCTTTGTCCCAGAACATAAAGCCTGTGGGTGAAGTTTGTAATTGACTTACTCTCATGCAACCCCCAGAAATGCTTTTATTCCATCGATACTATTTATTGACGTCCTACCATTCTTAATGTCGTGAGTTGCCACCATGCCGGTCTCTAAGTCTTCAATCGTTACGCTTGCCGCATCCGGATGAATAGTCTGCGTTAAGTAGTATATGACGCCAGACGGATTAGTAAATTCCTTCATTTCTGCAATTGTCCCGCCAGCCATTCGATATACTATTTTGTATTTACTTTTCACCTCACCCCTCCAACAACTAAAATCGCAATCAAACCAAGCACAATAATTCCGATAATTCCTAGTGCAATGATCCTAAAATTTTTTGCAGACTCTTCCACCTCGCGGCTATTTCTGCTACTCTTTGTAGAACTTTTAACTTTAGGAATCTTGGATGAGAAAATCGGTCTTGCTCCAAAATCCTCGAATGGCAAGCCACTCTTTGGAGCGATTACGACTATTTGGTTACGCCGATTTTTCAGTGCCTCCGCATCTATTCTATATTCGTTAAAATTTCGGCTTCGTCTCACCTTACGGACAGTGCTGTCGCTTACCGAGTGGCGTTTTGCAACTTTTTGTATTGGAAAGCCATTATTTAAGTCATCCTTGATCGCTTGGAAGCGGTCGTGCGTAATGCGGTTATGCATCCCCATACGCAGTTTTACTTTCTTGTTGTTGCTCATTTTTACCTCTCTTATCTTTTACCTAAATTGATCGCTCCTCTCCCTCGCAGCCAAAGAGGAACGACCTAGTAAACCGCCAAATAGAAATAGGAGTTCTATGACGATCTTTGACGGCTCGCTAGGCTATGATGCGACAGCTATATTCACTGCCCGTTGAGAGTACATCATAGTCATAAGTGTTAATTGGGAGATGGTTTTAGATGGTGGCACGGTCTAAACGGCTATGGGTCGGTAGCTACCAAAGATTTTTTCCGTAACCTCCCATAGCACCACCAAAATCATTACTACTCTGCGTCCTCCCAGTCGTCGAGTAATTCCTCGAGCGTGTGATAATGCATCACAATATTGCTTGCTCCTACTTGCGTAGCAATCGCAAAGATGCGGATACCACCTTCGTATTCTTCGCTTCTAACACGATATTCACAGTTAGTGCTCCGATTCCTGAGTAACATTTTCGTTCTCCTCCCTATCTTCTAAACGAAGAATTTTATCATCATCGCTGGTTATCTCTTCCTCTACATATATTCCACCCAGTCCGAAGCTTGCTCGTATGGCATTTGCCTCTGCACATTTTGCAAGCATAACACGCGGCATTTTGCTCCATTGTGCGGTTGTAGTGCCATCCTTTTTATGTTGCTCAAACTCTTCCATATAAGCAGTAAACTCACCGACTTTTTGAATGTGGTTTGGATCAGAAAAATAACCAAAGACCTCTACGGTTGCACTATCAAGCTTTGTTTTGGCGTCATCGGCATATTCATAAATGGCTTTACCCGTATATGCATATGTTGGCATTTTTGCTTGTCGAGCTAATCTACGGAGCCCATGAATGCTTGGTATTGGGACCAGTTTTTCCACCATCTGTCCGCCCTGTTTTGTGAATTGGTATGTTGCATAAATATCATTCTTAAGCGGATTTAGACCATATTGTTTAGCTATCAGTAAAAAGAAGGCTAGATCTTCGAGCGGACGAGGTCGCCCCATTCTATCAACGCCAAGTAGGTTTTTGTGGATATTACCAACGAGTTTTGTTTTATTGAGTCCTTCTCCCCATTTGCCAACATAGCTGGCCATTTCTGAATATTTTTTCTTAATCTCTGGTGTAATTGCCATATTATTCTCCTATTGGTGCGAAGCACTGCACCCTTACTGGTTTAATTTTTCCTGAACCAAGATAAAGCATGTCTCCTTTGCCAAGTAACTTTTCTCCGCCGGCCTCATCAAGCACAATCTCTGAATTCCTAGCCGTAGATACACGCAGGCAAGCTTTTACGGGGCAATTAGCCTTGATAATGGGTGATACAATATCGGCACTAGGTCTCTGCGTAGCAATAATTACATTTATGTCGGCAGCCCGTGCTTTTTGGAGTAGACGGCAAAGGTTTTGCTCAAACTCTTTATGCTCGTCTCTTCCTAGGCCCATAATTAAATCGGCATATTCGTCAATAATAAGAACCTTGCGTTTGCCATTCTTGACCCGTTTTTGATAACGCTGATCCATAAGTCTTACGAGATGCGATACATACGCGATAGCTTCATCACGCTCTGTAAGAACATCGCAATTTTTACCGTCAAGATCAATAAAATCAATCATTTTGCAATCTACTACTGATACATCACAACCCTCAATGCTGTTAATAATATTCTTGATAAATACTGATTTTCCGGACCCAGTCTGACCACCAATCAGCATATGAGGCATTTTTGCAATATTGTCATAGATTACTTGATTTTGAGTATCGATTCCTATCGGGACGATCGTTCCTTTTGAATGCTCGCTACAGACTGGGAATGTCTGTTCTTTTGGGACCTCGATGCCTACCGTTTGCGTGCCATAAATTGGAGCAATAATCCTAACTGCCTCCGATCCAAGAGCAAGTGCTAAATCGTCACCAAGCTTTGCGATTTTGCTCATTGGCACGCCACGATTTGGGCGTAGCTTGTAAGTTTCTACGGCATGGCTACTGACAACTTCATCAATCTTGCCGCCGATACCGAATTCTGCAAGATTTGCCATAATGCGTTCTGTTTCTGTTCCATTACTTTCTACGATATTTTCTGCGACGACTGTGTTAACCGGTGAGAATTTGGCTTTTTGCTCAGTTGCGTGCACTGTTCTGATCGTTGTGCCAGCTATTTGTGCATAAATTTCTACAGAGCGTGCTCCGTTAAGCAAATCGCTCGGGTTAGGAAAATACTTGGCTTCCGGATCGGAAACATATGTATAGACATCTTTAACGATACGGCCAACAGTATCATTGGCCTCCATAATCTGTTCACGCGTCAGAACATAGCTCTTGATTTGTGGAGAATTATCACGGTTTACCGATTTCTTTATTTCGTCAAAGACGACTCTTGTAATCGGCTTGCCATATTCTAGTTCTGCTAATAAAGTATAGATCCAAGCTTGAAATACATATTTGTAGTTTTCCGTATTCTCATTAGAGTAGCTAATAACGGTTTTCCAGTCGCGAATTTCTAGTGTTCCATCCCCTAAATCGCGTACGAGATCTATTTTACCTTTTAGCGGGACCTTTTTACCGGAAATTGATACATCTGCTTGTAATTTAGCTTCAATGGCGACTAGATTAGTATAAGCTGGCAGTTCTGCTATGACCGTTTTAGCCAATGCTTCGTAATCTTTCAGCATTTTTTCGCGTGATCCTGTCTTGCCATATTCGATTTCGTAATCAGCTACATTATCAATTTCCTCGATACCAGCTTGCATGGCCTTTTCAATTGGCTCGCCCTTAAGTCGGAGTTCAATCATTTTATGTATCGCCGAACCGACCACCATCGACGGGTTCATTGGGTCGTCGTATACTCTGGCAATATAACGCTTTTTGAACTGGATTTGGTTGTTTAAGAAGCACATGATTGCAGAATGCGAGAGTACTATATCTTGCATCTACCACCTCCCCGCCTGTGCATCCCTTAAAGCCATCTCTCGATCTCGGCAATACTCTGTTGTCTCCTGAATTTCAGATTGAACTTCGGCAACGATGTCATTCCAAATCGGCTCGACAAGCTTTTTTGCCAAATTATCAGCTACGGCATCTTTCACTCCAAAATCTTCCCATAGCATTTCGGCCACTGCAACGATGATGGCGTCGTAATCGCAAACATCGGCAAGTAAATAATCTTTTATAACTTTCTTTGTCGCTTCCAACATTTGGCTTTCGCGACTTTGACTTTTTTTCATTAAAATAATCTCCTAAAGCCCTCGTCAAAAAATAACAGGAATAATATGATTCCTAATGCGATAAATCCGAGACTTTCGTTTAAGTTAATATAAGCGGCAAATAAAAAGGCCCCGCCAAACCCTAGTAGAAACACCGTAATCTTTTTAAGAGGTGGTGCTTCTGCCTCCGGCAAAATGATTATGGTATTTTCGTGTTTTATTTCTTTATTACAGTTTTCTCCGTTCATGATGTTCTCCTTTTTGTTTTTGTGATTATCGCCTCGATGGTAAGCATAGATATGAAAAAGCAAAAATATTAGCCGGAGTATTCAATGGCACGCTTATTCACGGCGTAAAGTCTATGCCAACCATTGAGGCGGCAATCTTTTTTATAAAAGCAAGTAGTGATATGCCCGTATGTCCATAGGCTCAAAAAAAACAATACTTAACCTGACTCCATAGACATATCGCTACTCAAATAAACTTCAAGCGATTCTTCCCAAATTGTTAAAATCCGTATTAGGGACTAACACTTTGGCTTTTTGATTCTATGGAGCCATTAAGGTGACTATGCGGTAGCACTAAAAGCCCCACTAGAACCAAAAAACCACGATTTCTCGTGGTTAGGCGTTTAATCAAATAATAAGTTTTCGTTGAGTTCGGTTATTATAGCATAATTCTTTCTTCATATCTCTTGCTTTCTTCATATCTCTTGCTTTCTTCCTAGCTTAGTAGTTAAGTTTGGGAGGCACGTTTCTTGTTAAGTCTTAGTTCTACTTCAGGGACGGGTTCCTCGTTCCC
>CARTQV010000030.1 GCA_949070545.1 uncultured Candidatus Saccharibacteria bacterium
GCTTATGTTTTTTCTTGCCCTTTTTATTCTTTTTACTTTTTTTGCCTTTCTCACCCTCTTTTTTATCGCTGGCATCATCAAGCTTTTTCTTATCGCCCAATCCCAACTCTTCCGCATTTTCTGCGTCCAAATTATTCAAGAGGTCCGACCAATCACTATCGTCGACTACCCCTAAGCTATCATCAGGCTCCTCTGCCCCAAATCCTTGCACTGGACTCAAAAAATCATTTCCAGCCACAGGAGGTTTTTTAGGTTTTTTGACATCATCAAAAATCTCGGTACCCACTGTCCGATTCTCGGTTTTTTGCGCTACAGTCGTCTTTTTTTGCTTTTTCGCACCAGACGGACGCGCACTCAACCCATCAATTGATGTTCTTCCCAACCTATTTCTCCCGTTTGACCTATTTATTCATAATGACTATAATCTATTATAGCATATGGCTATCAAATTAACGAAAAAACAAGCTCTCATTGTTGAATTTATCAATGAATATACGGCGACGCGTGGTGTTTCACCAACGTATCGTGAAATCATGACGGCACTCGGGCTTTCGTCAGTATCAGCCGTCGCGGAGCATATTGATAACCTCGTAAAAAAAGGTGCTGTACGTAAAGCTCCTGGTACTGCGCGCTCACTCGAAATTATTGACCTAAGTTTTCCAGAAACCACTGAACTTTTTCAACATCATCTCAAAACTGCTACTCCTGAAGAAGCTCAGATTTTGGTTGCAGCAGCCCAAATTCTTAATCTCGACCTCGACAGCTAGATTTTTCGCGTTTTATCGAACTTATGTTTGTATCAAATTTCAATTTTTTGTTATACTGCGGACAAGTGGGAACTATTAGCGAATTAAAGGAGGTTGACTTGGGGAGTTATTCTGTTACAATAAACTTAGGAGTTCAGCGCTATGAATAAAACAAAAAACAACCAATCTTATCAAAGCGGCCGGAAACACCGCACGCCCATTTATCGTCGTCCATGGCTATGGATTTTTGTGGTGTCAATTATTGTTATCGTCGCTATCTTTATCTTCTTTAATAGTAACCACCCAGAAACTTCATCTGAGGATACTCGCGATGAGCAATCCGGAGAAGTAACGTCAGAAGAAGATTCTAGACCGCAGGCTGAAAACGAATATACAGACGACGAATCTGCCCCCGATCCGAAAGTCATCCAAAACGAAGGTGATAACCCCAACAACCTAAACGAATTGACCGGATCAGTCAGTAGCAAAAATGTTGTTGATGGAACTCTAGTAATTATGACTAATGTTGACCAATATCTGAATGGTACTTGCCATCTCGAAATGCGCGGTAGAAATACTAGTGACACTTATGACATCACAACCAACCTTTCTGCCGACGTCTCGACATCTTATTGTGAAACTTTCCGCATTCCGCTTAGCGCACTCATGAACGATTATTACGAAATCACAATCACCCTTTCTGGCAACAATAAAACTGGTGTTATCACCGATGGAGTAGAACTATGATTTTGAAAGAACATTTACACGGCCTTAGAAAATACCGCAGTTTTTGTCTAATTGTTTTTGTATTTTGCATGACGGCTACCTTCTCGTTTTTTGCAACACGTGGAGTTAAGGATTCTTCTGCCGCGTCCCTATCAAATTTCCGTGCTGGAAACATCATGAGTGATGCTGTCATGGGTAGTTACAATACAATGTCTGTCCAAGATATCCAGAACTTTTTGAACGCAAAAGGGAATTGTAACAATCGTAATTGGAGTCTCTATCAAAGTCTAAAATCCCAATATCCGAATACAGATTGGCACTGGGCAAATGGTCATTTTGTCTGCCTCGCTGAAGAGCGTTTCGGCGACGGGACTGTAGTTGGCTCTGGCCAAACTGCCGCCGAAATTATCTATCAAGCCGCTCAAGATTATAAAATTAATCCGCAAGTTTTGTTGGTTTTACTACAAAAAGAGCAAGGCTTGATCACTGATGATTACCCGAATAGTCGTCAATACCGTTCCGCGACTGGCTTCGGCTGCCCAGATACTGCTGCCTGTGATAGTCAATACTACGGATTCAAGAATCAAGTGCGCCGTGCTGCTAATATGTTCCGCACGGTGCTTGATGGCGGTTGGTCGAATTATCCTGCCGGCCAGACGGTCTATGTCCAATATAACCCTAATCGTGGTTGTGGCGGTACAAATGTTTATATCGAGAACCGTGCCACTTCCGCACTTTATCGCTACACTCCATACCAACCGAATGCTTCCGCCCTAAACGCCGGCTACGGCACAGGTGATAGTTGTGGTGCTTACGGAAATCGTAACTTCTATCTCTACTTCAGCGATTGGTTCGGCGACCCGCAGAAAGATTATCCCATTGCGGATTACCAAGTTATGCCCGATGGGGAATATATGATTGCGTCTGGTTTGACCTACGATACAGTATTAGCGGCCGACGGCCAGGCTAACGGTGCGAATGTTGCAATGCACACGCGTGATTCAGGTAACAAGAATCAGTGGTGGAAGCTACAGTATAATAGAAATGATAAATCATACACATTTATTAATGTTGCCAACGGCAGGGCACTAGATTTATATGGTCAGTATACTAATAACGGAACCAATATTAATACTTACGATAGTAATGGGACTTGTGCCCAGAAATGGCATGCCATGGTTAACGGTGATGGGACTTTCACTTTTGCATCAGCCTGCTCAAAATCCATTGTCCTAGATGTAGATTCGGGTAGTAAATTCGATGGTGCTAATGTTCAAGTCTATACAAATAATGGAACTGTAGCCCAAAGGTGGCGTTTTATTCCAAGAGCCACTATTACTGATGGTATGTATAACATTATTACTGGTACAAATACAAACCTACGCCTAGACATCCATGGTGGAATTAATAGTGCTAGTAACGGCTCCAATGTCTGGGTTTACAACAGCAATCAAACTGCTGCTCAGAGATGGCAGATAACATACAATTCACAAGACGGGACATATACTATCATTAATCCTCACAATGAACTATCATTAGACGTAAAAGGCGGTAGTGTTGCGGAAGGAACCAACGTTCAGATTTATGCTAGTAATAATACTGCAGCTCAAAGATGGTACATTTTACCACAAGGAGACGGATACATGATTGTTTCTGCCGGGTCAGGCCGTGTCCTAGATGTATATGGCGGTAGTAAACAAAGCGGCACCAATGTAAATATTTATGGCTCCAATATGACTAATGCTCAGAAATGGCGCTTTGAGCCTGCCACAATTAAACAAGAGGTCACCGACGGAGTTTACGAACTCATAGCGGGCACTAGTGATAAAAAAGCTCTGGATGTATACGGTGGAGCTTCGTATAGTGGAGCGAATGTTCAGATTTATGATCGGAACCAAACCAACGCTCAAAAATGGCGCATCACATACGACAAACGCACGGATAGCTATGACATTGTTAATCCTGCCTCAAACCTATCTCTGGATGTATACGGTGGATTAACCGCGGACGGCACAAATGTCCAGATATATTCTAGTAACAACACTTTAGCTCAAAAGTGGACATTACGAAAAAACGATGATAACAGTTTTACAATTTATTCAGTTAAATCTGGAAAAGTTTTAGATATTTACGCAGGCGCATCTTATAACGGGGCAAATACTCAGGTTTATACTGGTAATAATACTGCGGCACAAAAGTGGATGCTAAATAACATCGTTAATAATTGAGGTGAATTACCATAGAGAAGGCGCCTGCCAATATACACTCTTACGATAGTTTCTTCCCATTCTGAAATAAACCGTCACCCCAACCATATAGCTCCCCTCCCCAATCAGATCGTTTATGCACAGCTTTACCTAAGCGATTTTTCCATTTAGTTTTGTATGGTTCCCCGAAATTATTCATATAATATTTACAAGTTTCTTGCCATTGTCTATAAGATAAGGCCTTTCCATAATGTTGACAATAAAAATGTGTAATTACCTTTTTTGCTCCAACTGGCTCGCGTGCGTCCAGCCCTTGATATGTAATAGAATCCTTATTTTTGAAAAAAGTCAAGATGTCGCGGTATTCTGGTCCAAATTTGTGACGAAAGTCTTTAAGGGGCTTGCCGAGACGATATTCTTCTTGATCATCTTCAGTCATATAGGCATCAAATAGTCGCATACGAATTCCATCTATTGATTCTGGTACGCTCTTAAGGTATTTTTGAATGGAGCTACTTATAATTCGTTCATCCGCATCGGTATACCAGAACCATTGCGAATTACTATATTCTTTTGCTTCATCTAATAGGACTCTCCTGCTACGTGTTTCCTCTTCGATACGCTCGGATCTCCAGTGTAAATTAGCAATCACTAATTTTACATTTTCCTCTTTACATAATAGTTCAAAAGTTTTGTCATTAGAATCGTCATCATAAACAAAAATACATTGACTGTGTTTTGAGAGATATTGCAAGGTATCAGGTAACAAGAGTTCTTCATTACGTATTCGCGTCAACACGGTCAAAGCTTCTGATGTTGGCTTTACAAAATTGTCGCGTATTAAAAAAAGCTGATCGTCTATGAATTTATATTCATGCAGCCCAAACTGTTGTGCCAAGCGTAAGAGTGAGCGTTTCTTACTCTTCACCTTTTGGTTTATGATGTGCTGATTGGCTCTATTAGCTAATCGTTTCGGACCATTAATTAAATGTTTAATCTTGCGTGATCCTCGAAATTTAATAGCATTATTGAGCTGAAATTCTAGATATCCATTAATATCTTGCAGGTTTTTTGCGTGTTCAATAATTTTTTGATGTTCTCTGTGTTCACTGCTATGTTCTTCTTGCAGTGTTAGATACTTCCAGTCTAAAATGATTTTTTCCTGCATTGCTTTCTTCGCGACCATAACATATTCTGAGTACTTTTTATCAAAACTAAAATGTGGGGTATATAAATTACAAAAAACCCTTGGCAATACATTAGGCAATAAGTATGTTTTTTGGAATCTCTTTATATTATCGCGTGAGAACCTTAATGCTTGCTTGTACTGCGCGATTAATTCATTTGTGATCTCTTGAGCCGTTTTTGATACCCCCCCCCCTACCAGAAAAATTGTTCTTTGCCGCCAAATCAAAGTTTTCTTCGTTTAGGTACCCATAACCACCAAATTTATCATACACATAAACGGGCTTACCCGCTACTAGACAATATTGTGTGGTTTTACCAATTGATATAATCGCATCATATTGGTTTAATAAGTTTGCTGTCACCCTTGTATACTGTTCTCCCTTTTCTCCAAGCAGCTCTATATCCACACCTCTTTCCAAGAGTAAAAGCTGGGCTTCTTTAACTTCTTGTGGAATGTGGTTGGAGACAACCAAAATTCTTTTTAGGTCTGGTCGAGCTGGTGCTACGTTTGCAAATTCCGCTGGTGCAGGGTTTGCAAAAATCTCTTTTGGACACTTGAGCCCATCCAAAAGGTGAGATGCTTCTATCATTTCACGTGCTTCTTCAGATACAAACAGTGTCTTTGCTGCAATTTTTTGTTCGAGATTATAGATATAGGGCTGTTCCAGATACAGGTTTGGCGTGGCCGACATATGGAAGAATATAAATTTTGGTATCTTTTTATCTCTATTGGATAACTGCTTGATCAATTGTGCGGGCAATACTTGATGTTGAACCCATACATAATCGCATTCAGCAAAAAAATCGTCTTGGTCGTTTGTCGTTATCTCAATTCCAGACGACTTAAAAAATCCTTTCATAGGCTCACCAAGGTGCCAAGTATATACTTTTACTTCTGCTCCTAGTGATTGGAGGCAAGTTGCTAATTCAAAGACAACACTTTCAGATCCCTGGATACGCTGTAGCGCATTTTGCGTTATTAAGATTTTTTTCGAAACAAATAAATCGTTTTCTTTGTTAATCATTACATTCAGTATATCATAGTATACCGAACTATTTGTGTTATAATAATAATATGCAGAAAAAAATTGACATTTATCAAGAACAGACTCCGGTTTATGCTGGCTCCGCTAAAAAGGTTTCCGTTGTCATACCGAACTATAATTATAAAAATTTTATAATTGAGCGTATTGATTCCGTTTTACGTCAAAGTTATCCTATTTATGAGCTTATTGTCTTGGATGATTGCTCGACTGATGGTAGCAATCAAGTTATTAAAGATAAACTTGCTACAATCCAAAACATTAAAACTCGTTTTGTACCGAATGCTAAAAACAGCGGTACCCCCTTTGCTCAATGGCAAAAAGGCATGAATCTCGCTAAAGGAGACTATGTTTGGATTGCTGAAGCGGATGATTCAGCCGATCCGCGTTTTTTAGAAACTGCTATGGCTGGCTTTTCCAACCCAGAATTTCCAAATGTTATTATTTCGTTCACCGATTCTTGTCGTGTTGATGAAGATAACAACGTAGTTGAAGCACATACGCGTCCTATGATTCATCAAGAAGCTTCCTATTTTATGAACGGCGTCGATGAGATTAAACGCTGTTTGGCGATTTCAAACACAATTTTTAATGTTTCTGGCGTAGTGTTTCGCAAAGGGAATTATGATAAATTCTTTGAGGAGGCTAAAACGTTTTCCGTTGCTGGTGACTGGTATCTGTATTATCGACTTTTAGAACTTGGTGATATCGCATACAATAATCACCCCCTGAACTATTTTCGTAAACATAGTAAATCCGCCAGCACTGTAGTCCGTGACGATGTTGAATATCAAGAAATCCGTAGGATCCAAGACGAAATTGCCGAGAAATACCCATTATCAAACCGTATCCTTATGGAGCAACGTAGTCGGCTTAATGTCATGGACAAGAATGTTTCCAAAAAGGTTCATAAGAAACGCGTCGCCTGGATTGTCCCAGAGTTTAGCAAGGGCAGTGGTGGGCATCGTACAATTTTCCAAAACGTTAACGCTCTTGCCAAAGCTGGCTATGAATGTGATCTATATATTATAGGAATGGGGCGCGCAGATAGCTATAGTCTTAGGAATAAAATTACTGAATACTACGAATACCCTATTGCGGAAGTATACGCTGGATTTACACCTCAACACCAAAATTATGATCTATGTTTCTGTACTGGATGGCAAACAATCGATGCGGTCGAGCTCTTCAATTGCAAAAAGGCCTACTTTATCCAGGATTTCGAACCATGGTTCTTCCCGATGAGTGGTCAATATCTTCTTGTTGAAAATTCATATCGCGTAGGTTATACACCAGTTACAATCGGTCGTTGGCTTTCCTATAAAATGAGCCATGAATATGATGCTCCATCACAATTTTTTGATTTCTGTGCCGATCTTAGCGTTTACCAACAAAACCTTGACGCTAAAAAAGAAAATGCTATTTGTGCTATCTACCAACCAGAAAAAAGTCGCCGTTGTCGAGAAATTTTAGTGCCAGCATTGAAGATCGTTCAAAAATTACGCCCAGAGACAAAAATCTACCTTTATGGAACAAAAGCAACTTGTCCAGACAATCTCACAGCAGAGATGGTAGGCATAGTCCCCCCAGAAGAATGTTGTGAGCTATATAATAAATGTCAAGTTGGTGTTAGTATGAGTGCATCAAATCCTTCTCGTATTCCGTTCGAGATGATGGCTAGTGGCTTACCAGTTGTTGACCTATATCTTGAGAATAATCTCTATGATTTACCAGACGCCGCCGTATCTCTTGCTGCGCCATCACCTGATGCAGTCGCTAGTGCAATTATTAAACTTTTGGATGATGAGATTCATCGTAAAAAAATGAGTTCTGCTGGCGTGCAATATATGAAGAATCGGCCCATCGAATACGGATATAAACAATTTGTCCATGCTGTAGATAATATTGTAGATGGCAAAGATAATAAAAAAATGCCTACTGTAGAACTTTCTTATAAGCAAGAGGCGGTTGTACCTACTCCAGAATCTACAGAAGTGGTGAGAAAGCTAAAGCTTGAAGACCTTGAATGGATCCAAAGCCACCAAAATATTAAGAAATCTTATAGAACCCAAGTTAAAGATTTGGGCTACCGTGCTCTGCGCAAGGGCTATCGGATTTTGCGTAAGTATGTCTAATCTACCGTATCCATGTTATAATTAATGTAGCATATATAGGGAGTTACATGAAAGGCATAATTTTAGCAGGCGGTTCGGGGACGCGTCTTTATCCAATCACTGAGGGCATTAGCAAACAACTTATGCCGATTTATGATAAACCAATGATTTTTTACCCGCTAACAACATTGATGTTGGCGGACATTCGTGAGATTCTGGTTATTACGACCGAGGAAGATCAGCCTGGGTTCAAGAAGCTTCTTGGTGATGGTTCGAAGTTCGGTGTGAATTTGGAATATGTTGTCCAGCCTTCGCCTGATGGGCTCGCGCAGGCCTTCATTCTTGGTGAAGACTTCATTGGTGATGAAGCTTGTGCTATGATCCTTGGCGACAATATCTTTTATGGCAACGGCTTGACGAATCTTCTTAAGCGCGCGAAGGACAACGCTGAGGCCGGTTTTGCGACAAATTTTGGCTTTCGTGTTCACGACCCTGAGCGTTTCGGCATTATGGAAGTTGATGCAGAAAAGAATATTGTCAGCGTCGAAGAAAAGCCCGCTCGACCGAAATCTGACTTTGCTATTACCGGGTTATATTTTTACCCGTCTGGAGTTGCAGAGAAAGCGAAGGAAGTTGTCCCGTCCGATCGTGGCGAGCTAGAGATTACATCTTTGAACGATATGTATCTTCAGGAAGGGAAGTTGAAGGGTGAACTTCTCGGTAACGGCTTCAGTTGGTTTGATACGGGAACGTTTGATAGCGAAATGGACGCCGCTGTTATGGTGCGGGCTATCGAGACGAATCAGAGCCGCGTGATTGCTTGCCCTGAACAAATCGCTTTTGATCGTGGTTGGATTACGAAAGAGCAACTTGCCGAGCGCGCCGGACTTTTGAAGA
>CARTQV010000031.1 GCA_949070545.1 uncultured Candidatus Saccharibacteria bacterium
GAAAAGTCCTTTTCATCAGGGACAGTTACTTCCCCCTCCGCGTTTCGCTCGATACTGCTCCGTCCAAGCCGCACCGCGTTACAGCATTCCACCACCGACAAAAGCGCGATAAGCAATGCCGCCGACAAAACAATCGGTGTTATACCGACTGTGATCGTCTTCCTTAACATTTTTCTACGAGATTTCTTTTCCATATCTCGTCCCCCTTTCTATAAAGTCATTGACTATGGATCTTAAACTACTAGAGACGACAAAAACCATCCCCATACCTTCATTATAGCACACTTGAGCAAAAAAGTCAATATCAATTCCCTATTTTCTCACCAAGTTGCAACCTTGTGCTATAATAGAGAAAATAAGTGAGGTAAAAATGGATTCATCAGCACAAGACACATCTACCACCCATGTCGAAAGCAAGTTTGATGTTTTTCACTGGGCAAACGAAATCGACGAAGTCAAAAACAACATTTCCGTCGAACTCTTTCTTTTTAACAAAAATTACACCCCTTATCGCGTTCGCTATTCCGAAAACTTAACGGCCAGTGTCAAGGCCATGTTCATGCAGGAAGCCACCGGCTACATCATTAAAGAAGCCGACAAAGGTCTCGAATGCCGTGATTATGAGAAATCCGACGGCGAGGACAAGGTCATCTATCGCACGAAGCTCAGCAACGTCGGTCGCGCCGAAACCCTCATCCATCTCATCGAGCACGAATATCGCGACATCGATTCCATGAGCGACCATCTCGACGAGTTCAAAAAAGTCAAAGGTATCATCGCGAAGTTCACTTATCCCAGCGACAACGGCGAAACCAAAACTTTCTATATTGCGAAAGCCATTTCCGCCAGCTCTGCCCTGAAAGGCGGTTCGAGCTGGGAACTGAACGGCCAAGGTTTTGAACCTTTCTCGGCCGAAGTCGCCCTGAAAATGCCTGACGACAACCAAGTCGCCATTGTCGATGACACAGTCATCATCTTCAATCAGAAAAAGTTCGAGAATCTTTTTCAATACGACTATAAATCCCAAGTCATCGCCGACGCAAAAGCGAAAGAACTCGAAGAAAAGTATAAGCTTTCTTTCGCCGAAGGCTTGACTTTAAACAGCCTCTTACAAGACAAAAAACCGCTCGTGAAAAAACTCCAATCCCTCGACATCGCCGAAGAAATGCCCCAAGACAAACTCATCGACTATGCTGACGAGATGCAACTCGAGCTAATGACTGATGACGACGGCTCAATTATTATCATGGACGACAAGGACCTGACCATGTTTGTCAATCTCCTTTCCGAAGACTATTATATTTCTCCCGTCAATGGCCGCCGCTACGAAATCAAGTCGAAAAAACTCCTCTCCGAACCCGAAGGCGAACCGCCACGCGGGTGAGGCAACGTCTCTGTTAATAGTCTTATGGTGTTCTTATTTGCATTACATTGTACATACATTGTGATGCAAATGTCTTACATTGCTTTGCGCAGAGTTTTCCTCGTCATTTATTAACTTCTTGGAGGCGCGTTCGCGACGCCTGCCGTTGCAGGGTCGCGCCGCTTGTCCTCGGCCGAGCCTCCGGATCCTCCAAGAAGTTAATAAATGACTGAAAAAAATACTCTTGTGCGCAGCGGGTATGTTTCCTCACCAATGTTTAGAACATTTAGTGATTCGGGGAAAGCTGGTTTCTATTGGTCTAATCTCACGGGGCCTGATAAGACTCGTGCCTATTACTTTGAGTTCTTCGATAACGGCATTGGTTTATCTAGCTACTACAATCGTTTCTTCGGTTTCTCCCTCCGCTGCCTAGCTAGTTAGTGTCTATAGTAGGAGGAGGGGAGGAATCCCTAAGTTAGTTATATTACATATCCAACTCTAGTCTTTGAACCCTATTCTCAGAGCAAATAGTTTAGCAAAAGTCAGCAGAATCACGCTTCTGGAACTTTTGCGACCCAAAGGGGAAACTATTTGCTCCAAGAATAGGCGAGAAAAGATTGTTGCGTATGTAATATAACTAACTTAGGGATAATAGACGCTCTACTCTGGCAAATAATACGGTTGCATCTGATTCCCTACCAAAATCTCCGCGTAGGTCTGCACCAAAAACGTCTCTTGTCCAAATAACTTCAGGCTTTTGAACAGTTCCTTCCTCGTTGCCTCCACCGACATGCCATCAATCAGCTCAGCCTCAATCTTCACAAACGGCGTCTCAATCCCTTCAATCGTATCCAAATAAATCATTGTCTGCGCATCCAGCCGAATCATCCGCCGCTGACGACTCACTTCTGTCACTTTCTTGAACCCCAGTTGGTGGACAATCCCCGTCGTCTCCGTATAATCTCCCACTGCCGTGAAATTTACATAATCAATCCCACTATCCTCAATGTGCCGTTTCAAGTATAACGAATATTGCGCTGGCTGATCCGTCTCCTGCACTTCCGTCCGCATCACCAAGCGTGGAAAATTCATGCGTGGTCGAAAATTATGCGGCAAATAGACTCGCTCGTGCTGCCACACGGCTGGCTCAAACTCAAACCCAACCTCCTCCAACTTTTTCACCAAAGCATAAGCATTTGCCAACTGACTCTTTACGATCACTTTTCTCATGTTTTTATTATATCATGTTTATGTTTTTTAAAACAAAACTAGGCCGTTCTCAAACGAGAACGGCCCCACTGTCATATGACAGACCTAAACCGCTATCTTACCCCAGATAATCTGTCGCCAGCATCGCCCATTCCCGGATATATCCAACCATCATCTGTCAGATACTCATCCACCACCCCGAGCAACACTTTTACATTCGGATGCGCTCTATGCAGTGCTACGATGCCCTCCGGTGCCGAAAAAATCGACATCATAATCATCTGTTCATCCGGAACCTGGTATCTCTCCTTAATTTGTGTGATCGCCGCAATCGCCGAGCCGCCAGTTGCAAGCATCGGATCCATAATATAGAGCCTCCGTTCCGCGCTATCCTGCGGCAGCTTGCAGAAATACGTCTTCGGGGTCAGATCCTCTTGTCGGTACATACCGATTGATCCCGTCTTGATCGCCGGCATAAAATCTTGCGCACCTGCGACCATGTAGCTTCCTGCCCTGAGGATCTCTACCGCAACCGGTTTTTTCCCCGAAAGAAACGGTGCCTTCGTCTCCGTAACCGGCGTCTTAACTTCCAAAAGTTCCAGTGGCACATTTTGCGTTACCTCATACATCATCAGATACGCAATTTCTCGTGCCAGTTCACGACACTCTTTTGTGCCAGTTTTTTCGTCGCGCAATAAACTAATTTTATGCGCGACTACAGGATGGTCCATCACTCGAATATTCCCTGCACCATCAATAAATGCCTGCGCCTCCTCTCGAGACATCCTCTGTCCTATCATTTCTATAACCTCCTACGTTTTGGCTCGCCAGCTCTAAAGTAATCCGTAGCAGTTTGGTTCTTAAACTACAATCACCAAGCCCACTCATGATCCTGTTTGTAGTATATCATCTATCAAACTAGAAGTCAACTTCCTGCCCCTCATCCCGCTCTTGCTTGCGTTCCCTGACACCGCTTGTTAGAATTGAAGTAATTAAAGTCGAGGAGGACTACATGAAAAAAACCCATTTTATTTTTAGCATTCTTACTTTCAGTTTTGTTATGGGCACCGCCATCAATCTACCAACTTTTGCTGCCGCGGACAATGTCACTGTCGTTTCCAACCGTGACGAAGTTACAGCAGCTTTGCAGTCTGTCCGAGACCTCCCTGGCTATAACACTTATGCTCAGATGGATAATGCTACTCGCGAGCAGGCCACTCCACTCTTCCGTGAGTATCGCTATCTCGCCGAACTTGTCAAAACCGGTGAAGGTCTCCTCGCCGACCCTACCGCCAGCGCCGAAGATCTCAACATGATCGTCCGCGCCGCAAACGATGCCGTCAAAGGCTGCAAGCTTATCTTCGCAAATACAAATACCAATTCTAGCTCCAACCAACCAACTACTCGCTCCATCTCGAACCCCATCGACGCTAACGCTACAACTGAAGCTTCTTCATCTTCAGCTTCCGTCGCTACAATCGACACCCCCACACCAACTACTCCGAGCGAAACTGCACTTGTAATCACGGAAACAACCGCCAACACCCCAGAAACTCCTGACACGCCTGCACAAGTCGAAACTCCAGAAGCTCCCGCCACGGAAACGAAAAACAACACTCTTCCCACCACGCTCGCGCACGCCACCACTGCCTTCACGGCTTTCGGCGCACTCGCCGCAACCAACCAACGCCGTTTTCATAAAAACCGCGCATAGCGCAACTTCTACAGTTTTTCACCTTTTCGAGCTCGATTGGCCCATTCGTCCGCGAGCTCGTTTTGCTCAGTTCCGACGTGTCCTCGCACCCAAACCAATTCTACTGGGTTATCTTGGTATAGTTGATAAAGTTCCTTCACGATTTCTACATTCTTAATCTTACCCGATTTCTTTTTCCAACCATTCGCCGCCCAACCGTGTGCCCATTTCGTGAGAACATTGATCCAAAACTCCGAATCACTATGAATCTCGCACGGCTCACCATTAGCATATTTCATCGCCGCAATCATCGCCTTACCCTCCATCCGAATATTCGTCGAGTCTTTCTCGTTCCCCAATGCCACCGGTCGCCCATTCTCAATCACCGCAAACCCCCCCGGCCCCGGATTCGGACTTGCACTCCCGTCTGTCCATAAAACTTTTGTCATCTTACCTCCAATCTTTGAATCTTTCTGTAAGCATCATACCAACTATAAACCCGTGTTGTATCTTTCGACTCATCTCGACGATTATAAGGTGCATCATAAATCAGCAACTTTGTCCTTCCCTGAAAGTCACCCATAAACCTCGGATTATCTTCAACCATGACATCAACATCATTCTCCTTGCAAAACTCGGCCTTGTTCGTAACAGAAAAAGCTATTTCGTCATACGGAATCTGTTCTCGCTTCAGCCACGCTTTTGTAATTTCTTCCCATGACCGTCCACTCATTCCCTCAGCTTCTGTATCACTGTTGGACCTCGCCGTGATAATCCAGATTTCTTTTCCTTCCTGTTGTAGTTTCCTCAAGACTTCCGCCGCAAAAGCTCGCGCCGGAAAGTCAAACATCTCCACAAAAGCATATTTTTCCCAAAACGCCTTGCCAACCTCCCAACTCCACCCATACATATCCGTCTGCATGCTAGCTTCCGGATTCTCCAGCCAACCAATATCATTCTCCACACTATATTTCGAACCATAGTCCACCAGAAAACTATAGAAATCATTCAACGTCCCGTCAATATCAATTCCCAAACGCATCTTCTTTGTCATGGAACTATTATATCATGGGGCACCAAGCTATATTATTTTACAATATCTCTCCCCTCCTCCTACTATAGACACTAACTAGCTAGGCAGCGGAGGGAGCGACCATCGTAACGCTGGTTGCCACTGGAGGGATTGACTTTGTCGTTGTCAAAATTGAGAAAATAAGCATAGTTAGCTCCATCAGAATAGCGCGCTGATGACCAATAGAGCCCGTGTTGGCCCGATAATCCTAAAGGATTGCTGATGCTATAAGCAATCCTCCCGCTGCGCACAGGAGTATTTTTCAGTCATATATTAATTTCTTGGAGGATCCGGAGGCTCGGCCGAGGACGAGCGGCGCGACCCTGCAACGGCAGGCGTCGCGAACGCGCCTCCAAGAAATTAATAAATGACTAGGAAAACCTTTAGCGTGCAGTTGTAAGACATTTGCATTACATTATTACAACCGCAATGCAAAACCAACTACTTTGTGCGCAGCGGGAGACTATATACATTTAATGTTGAGCCAATAACTGATCCTGGGGTAGATAGTAATTATTCGTCATCTACTTCTAGTGATGTCTCTTTCGGATTCTATGGGCTTGATTTTGGAGATAGCAATGTTAACCCGTCTAATGGCTATGGGCACCGCCACAGCGGCCTCTCCCTCCGCTGCCTAGCTAGTTAGTGTCTATAGTAGGAGGAGGAGACAAGCGCTAGCGCCTCTTCCCTATTTCTCAATCACCTCGTCCACAATCCCATATGCTTTCGCCTCCTCAGCGCCCATCCAATTATCGCGGTCCATATCTTTCTCAACTTGTTTTATACTCTTACCTGTTCGCTCCGCAAAAATCTCCGCCAATTTCTTTTTTAGGAATAGCCCCTCTTTCAGCGCAATTTCTTGATCAGTAATCTTTCCCTCTGTCCCCGAACTCGGTTGATGAATCATCACCCTAGCATTCGGCAATACATAGCGCTTTCCTTTCGCTCCGCACGCTAGCAGCATGGCTCCCATGGATGCCTGCAACCCAATCCCAATCGTCTGAACATCTGGTTCAATATAATTCATTGTGTCGATAATTGCCAACCCGTCATACACACTACCGCCTGGCGAATTAATATATAATTTAATATCTCGCTTCGGATCCTCACTTGCAAGAAATAACAACTGAGCCACCACTAAGTTCGCCGTCTCCGGTGTTACTTGGTCTCCTAAGAACACTACCCGTTCTTTCAACAGCCGTGAATAAATATCAAATGCTCGCTCCCCCCGGTTCGTTTCCTCGACCACTGTCGGTACCAGATAATTTTTCATTTTTTCTCCTTCCTTATTTTCAATCATTCTTTCCATATTATTCTCCCAAAACTTCCATTTCTTTCATCCGCGAGTCCATCGCATCGTTTAACTCTCCAAGCACCATCTGCCGCGTCTGATAGTCCTCAATTCTTTCATTGTTTTTCGTAATCTTTTCGTTCAGCTTCTCCCTCACCCCGTCTAGTATCTCTTTTTCCGCTAGCAACTCACTTCGTTGCCCCTCGAACGCACTCTGACTCGTAAAGCACCCCGCTTGTTCAGCACAAATATTAAACCTCTCAATCCTCGCGTCCAGCGCCGCCACTGCTCCGAGATAACTCGTTCGCTCCGCTTCAATTTCCTGCCGCACTCTCTCAATTTCTGCCGCCAGTTGCTCCAATTCCAACTTCAACTCCAAAAACGGCGCTTCGTAGTCATCATACCATTGCACAATCTTCCTACGATTATTGAAATACCTCGCATAATATTCCTCGAGTTCCTCTGGTAGCTCTCCGAGCTTCGTCCCTGCTCGCGTCCACATCTCCTCCGTCCGTTCCGTTTCCGCATAAGCTTCCAGTTCCTCGTCAAACCACGCTCTTTTTTCTTCATACAGCTCATCTAGTAGTCCCGCCACTTTCACCCGCTCACCTTCGCTCAATCTCTCCCACGCCGCATGCAAAATCTCATGTGCCGCTGTTACTTTATTTGCCATCTTAAGCTTCTCGTCAGTAATCTCATAAACATAAATCCGCCCGCCCGTATAACACCCTAAAAGCGACACGTCTTTATTGTTCGTCGTGCAATGCGTATTGAAGCTTTCCTTATTTTCCAAACTCGGCCTCGTCGCCGCAAATAGCCTCCTCCCCTCGCTCGTCAACTCTAGCTCATCCCGAATCTCCGCCATTCCTATCTCCGGCTCATACCCCATCCCCGCCAACACATCCTGTATCGCTGGCGTTCTCAAGGCAATCACTCCCGCCGCCACCACTGCCAGAATCACAATCAATCCCGTCGTCTGCCAAAACGGCTTTTTGTAGGCTTTATTCATGCACCACCTTCAGCTTAATCTCTTTGTCTTTCCCGAGTTCCAGCATGACAATGTCCCCCGCTTCAAGTTCACCTGCGATAATCTTCTCTGCAATTAAGGTCTCAATCCTATCCTCCATCACTCTTCGCAGCGGTCGCGCACCATTTTTCGGATCATAGCCTTCCTCAATCAACATCGCCTTCACTTCCGGCGTTACACGTACACCCAACTTTTGCGTCGCCAAACGTTTTTTCAATTCTTCGAGCAAATTGTCAAAAATCCGTTCCACATTTTCATGCGTAAGCGGTCGGAACACCAAAACCGCATCCAGCCGATTGATTAACTCTGGTCTCATAACTTTTTTCAACGCTCGCATTGCAGTTTCTTTGCTTGCTTCATATTCCGCATTCAGCTCCCGCTTCTCTTTCGCGCCTTTTGCTGTGAAGCCCATCTCACTTTCACGATACATCTCATCTGCACCAAGGTTCGAAGTCAAAATCACAATCGTGTTGTTGAACTTCACTTTATTCCCTTGTCCATCCGTCAGTACTCCATCTTCGAGTATTTGCAATAACATATTAAACACGTCCGGATGTGCCTTCTCGATCTCGTCAAACAACACTACCGCATAGGGCTTGCGTCGTACCGCCTCAGTCAACTTTCCACCGTCCTCATATCCGACATACCCCGCTGGAGCCCCCACCAATCGCGAAACATTATGTTTCTCACCAAACTCACTCATATCAATTTTAATCAAGGCGTTTTCGCCTCCGAACACTTCCCTTGCAATTACTCGTGCCAGTTCAGTCTTCCCAACTCCTGTCGGCCCCATGAATAGGAACGAGCCAATCGGTCGTCGCGCATCCGTAATCCCACTCCGTCCTCGTCGCACTGCTTTCGCAACAGCCTTAATCGCCTCGTCCTGCCCCACCACCGACTTCCGAAGATGACCCTCAAGATCTTGCAACATCACGAGTTCCGAACCGTGCACTTTTGAAACTGGAATCCCCGTCTTCAAACTAATCGCCAGTGCAAGATCTGTCTCCATCAAAACTGGATTTTTCTCACCCTTATCTTTCTTTAGTTCTTTTATCTTTTTCTTCAGTTTTTCCGCCTCACTTTTGCAAAGCGCCGCCGCCTCGAAATCCTCTTTCTCCGCCATTTCCGCCATTTTATCTTCAGCATCTTTCAGCTGCACTTTGAGCTTTTTGTATTCGCTCCCACCCTTCTTGTCCGCCGCAACTTTCGCAATCGCCGCCGCATCGACAATCACGTCAATCACCTAGTC
>CARTQV010000032.1 GCA_949070545.1 uncultured Candidatus Saccharibacteria bacterium
GAACCTTAAAACCGTCGTTTTTTCACTTCACCCTAGACAAGAGTCTAGAGAAAGGGGGAAATTATGAGTGAAAAACTGAAGACCATCATCCCGAAAGCGCGCGTTCAGGAAACTATCGATGAGATCGCCGATCGAATCAATAGAGATTATGATGGACAGCCCGTTCATTTGATCGGAGTTCTGCGCGGAGCGGCGTATTTTCTTTGCAATCTATCGCTAAGATTAACAATGCCCGTGACTATGGACTTCGTCCGTGTCGAGAGTTACGAAGGTACTGACCCCGGGCATCTGAAAAATATCATGGGTCTTTCTGAGTCACTTAAGGACAAAAATGTCATAATTGTCGAGGATATTGTCGATTCCGGACAGACTTTGAACTATCTAAAAGCTCTTCTTATAACCGAGGACCCAAAAAGCCTCAAAATCTGCACGCTCCTCGACAAGCCCAGTCGACGTACAGTCGAACTGGAGCCTGATTATGCGGGCACAGAAATCTCTGACGTTTTCGTCGTTGGATTTGGGCTGGATTACGAACAGCGTTATCGTAATCTGCCTTATGTCGCTGAGTTACAGTTTGAATAACTGCAACCAAACTTGGTTTCGTCCTCTAGCCCCGTGCTAGAGGACTTTTCTATTGACTTTTCTAATCATCTGTGATACAATGGAAGTATAAGCTATTAAACGAAACAGCTATGGGAGGTTTCCTCGGTTTTACGAAAGTCGATAGTCCCGTAGTAAAGAGAAAGGAACCAAAAATGACTGTCGAAGTCGATATCAAAGCTCTCCTCGAGTCTGGTGCTCATTTTGGGCACAAAACTAGCCGTTGGCACCCAAAAATGGCACCTTATATCCACAGCAAGCGTCAAGGTGGCCACGTTATCAACCTTGAGAAAACCGTCGAAGCTCTCGACAAAGCTCTACCAGAGCTGACCAAAATCGCCGCAAGTGGCAAAAAGGTCCTCTTCGTCGGTACGAAAAAACAGCTCAAAGAGGCGACCAAAACTGCCGCCGAGAGCGTCAATATGCCCTATGTCACGGTACGTTGGGTTGGTGGAACTTTAACTAACGTCGAGACCGTTAATCGCCAGATCAAAAAACTCCAAGATCTCGAACGACGTATGGCTTCAGGCGAACTCGAGGCGCGTTATTCGAAACTCGAAGTGCAACGCTACCAAGAAGAAATTGATCTCTTGAATGAACGCTACGGTGGGATCAAAGACATGCGCGAACAGCCAGCCGCGATTGTCGTCGTTGATGCTATTCAAGATAAAAATGCCATCAAAGAAGCTAATACCTTGAAAATCCCAGTTTTCGCGATTACCGACACGAATGTCGACCCGACGAGCATTGATTATGTCATCCCGGCTAACGACGACGCGATTAAGGCGGTTGAGCTAATCCTAAGTTACATCACTGCCGCACTTAAAGAAGGCGAAGCGAAAAAAGAAGCCTAAGAAACAAATTATAGTTACGCTACAAAACCTAAATATATAATAAAAGGAGGAATATGAGCGAAGAGTTGAAAGCAAAAGCTGGCGAAGTCAAAGCCGTTTCGATTGAATTGATTAAGAAATTGAAAGAATTGTCCGGCGTCGGACTCACCGACGCAAAGAATGCCTTGGTCGAAGCGAAAGGTGACTTTGACAAAGCCCTTGAAGCCATGCGCAAAAAAGGTATGACCAAAGCCGAAAAACGCGGTGACCGCGAGACTCGCGAAGGCGTTATTGAAACCTACGTGCATGATGGTCGGCTCGGCGCAATCGTTGAAGTGAACTGCGAAACCAGTTTCGTCGCGAAAACTGATGAATTTAAAGATCTCGCTCACAAACTTGCCATGCAAATCGCGAGCATGAATCCACTCTACGTTAGCCTCGAAGATGTGCCCGAAAAAGTCCTAAACAAGAAAAAGAAAGAGTTTGAAGATAATTTCAAAGGCCCAGAGAACATGAAGGGCCAAATTATCGGCGGCCAAATCAAAAAAGCCTTTTCGGACAAAGTTTTGATGGAGCAGCCATACATCCTCGACGACACGAAAACCGTTGCTCAATTCATCAAAGAAGCCATCGCCAAAACTGGCGAGAATATCACTGTCAGCCAATTCAAACGCCTTGAAATCGGCGTTACCGAAGGCGAAGAATAAACCAATTCTAAGGAGGTTTTATGTTTGATAGCAGCGAATACGAAGTCGCGATGAAAAATGCCGTTGCGCGTTTCGAAAACGAGCTGAAAAAAATCCGCACTGGACGCGCTCATCCCGATATGCTCAGTACGATTAAAGTCGAGGCTTACGGCGAATTTATGCCATTAAATCAAGTCGCCAGTGTTACTAGCGCCGACGCTACGATGCTACTAGTAACACCATTCGATCCGGCGAACATTCAAAACATCGCGAAAGCAATTCGCGAAGATCAAGCTCTCGGGCTCAATCCAAGCGATGACGGGCACGTTGTACGTGTTCCAGTCCCACCGCTCACCGAAGAACGCCGCAAAGAAATTGTCAAAACCGCTTCCTCAAAAGTCGAAGAAGCAAAAGTTGCCGTGCGTAACGTGCGTGAGGATGCCAGAAAAGAACTAAAGAACGCAGAACTCCCCGAAGACGTCAAAAAACGTGCCGAAAAAGACATCGATGAACTAACGAAAAAATTCACCGAAAAAATTGATATCTTATTCAAAGACAAAAGCGCGGAGATTATGGCAATCTAATGGAAAAATTACGACACATCGGATTCATTGTCGATGGAAACCGTCGTTGGGCGAAAGCGCACGGACTGCCGACCATTGAAGGACATCGAAAGGGTTTTGACAAAGTTGAAGTTGTCATTGACGAGCTGAAGGGTACCGAAGTTGAGTTTGTCTCGTTCTATCTTTTTAGCACAGAGAATTGGGGAAGATCAAAGGCAGAAGTTGATTATTTGATGGATCTTGCCCGGAAAAAAATTGAACATCTCACCAAGAAAGCTGAAAAAGAAAATCTGAGAATCGTCGTTATGGGCAGAGCAGATCCAGTCGAACCGAAACTCTGGACTAAAATGATGGATGCCGAGGAACGTACGAAAGACAATACTGGCTTAACGATATGCGTTTGTTTCAACTACGGTGGGCACTGGGAAATCGCTGACGCTGCAACTAAAGCGATTGCTGCAGGCGAGCAAGCAGTTACTCCAGAAGCCCTCGAAAAGTATCTCTATCATCCCGAAGTTCCAGCCTGTGATTTAATCGTACGCACCAGTGGGGAAGAGCGCATTTCGGGCTTCCAACTTTGGCGCGCCGCTTATGCAGAGTTTTGGTTTATCAAGAAAAACTTTCCTGATATAGAAGCTGAGGATTGCCAATTGGCAATCTCCGAGTATCATGCTCGGAGCCGTCGTCACGGAAAATAACATAAGTTTTTCCAAAGACATAGGGAACGTGATATAATAGACCCATGAACATTGTTTTTGGGGTCATTATTGGGCTAATTATTCTCATGTTGCTCGTCGTCGCGCATGAATTCGGACATTTTATCGCCGCTAGACGTAACGGCGTTCGCGTATTAGAGTTTGGAATTGGTTTTGCACCACGAATAGCCGCTTGGGTACAAAACCCCGCTTGGCGCAAAGGCAAAAAAGGCGTCAAAAAATGGTTAAAACTCCCGAAATCCGAATGGGGAAAACCACAAAAAACTCTAATTTTCAGCATCAACCTACTTCCAATCGGAGGATTTTGTGCCATGGATGGCGAATCCGACGCTGACAAGCGCAAGGGTACCTTCGGCGCTGCTAGTTTTTGGTCAAAGACAAAGATTCTCTTTGCTGGTGTCGCCATGAACTGGCTAGTGGCGTTTGTTTTGCTAACAGTTCTCGCGTTTACAGGTATGCCGCAGTTTATCGCTGGGCAGTTCCATCTCGAAAGTGACAGCAGCGTCATTGGTGAAGGAGTTACAGTAGTTGAAGTTATGGAAAACTCACCAGCCGATAAAGCTGGATTTCAGACCGGCGATAAAGTTACTAAGGTTGGGAAGATTAACGTTTTATATCCAACCGATATCACAGAATACGGGGAAGAGCATGTTGGCGAGAGAGTAAGCTACGAAGTAGAGCGCAAAGTAGATCAGAACGTTCAATGCTTACAACGCGATTGTGGGACAGAGACTATAGTTATAACCAAACAACTTGAAGCTGAATTAAACCCTGAAGGTTCCGAATATAGCCTAGGAATTTCCATGAGCTACGGCCAAACCTTCATTCGCTCAACCTGGTCCGCACCCCTCGTCGGTCTAATTACAACTGTCCAGCTCACTGGCGAAACTTTCCGCGGACTCGGAACGATGATCTGGGATCTAGTCTCTGGCGTTGCCAGTCAATTCAGCGCCGATAGCATTGTACGTGAAGCCGGACAAAATGCAATTGGGGCCGCTAGTGATTCTGTCAGTGGACCAATCGGCATCATCGGCGTCATTTTTCCAGCTTTCGCTAGTAGTGGCGCCGCCAATTTAGCCTTTCTCGCGGCTTTGATTTCGGTTTCACTTGCTTGCATGAACATTCTTCCGATTCCTGCACTCGACGGCGGGCGTTGGCTACTGATCGCGATCTACAAATTACGGAAGAAAACCTTGACAAAAGAAACTGAAGAACGTATTGTTTCGCGTGCATTTATGATCTTATTGCTACTAATTGTCATAGTTTCAGTACTAGATATCGTGAGGCTATTCTAAATGGACGCGAAAAAAATCAAAAAACCAACAAAAGTAGCAAAACCGAAAATTACAAAAACAAAAGTTTTTGAAGTAATTTTTGTACTAGCATGGGCTGGATTGTCGCTCATCGCTAGTCAACTTGTTATCGGGTTGCCGATGATGTGGATTCTCGGTGAACGCTTTTCACAACCACTTTGGACATGCATATACTATGGGTTGAATTACTCATTGGCGCTCGCGTTAGTAATGTTGTTCCCACCAAAACTAGCCAAAATGTGGAGAAAAAAACACGAAACGAGCGGAGAAGGCACAGCGCAAAAGTGGCTGGAGCTTAGCCCAGTTAGTCTTGGCGTCGACAAGTGGCCCACCTTCGTTGACATCGGTCTCGCACCAATTGGTTATATCGTATATTCTGTGTTGGCAAATCTTGCGATGAATCTTATGCAGATTTTCCCGTGGTTCCAGAGCGACCAGCTCCAAGACGTTGGTTTCGGCTATTTTATCACGACCGGCGACCGTGTCCTAGCTATGCTCGCAATTGTTTTTATTGCGCCAATCGCCGAAGAGCTCATCATGCGTGGCTGGGTTTACGGAAAACTAAGAGCAAAGGTAAAAATAGGCACAGCAATCGTTTTAACATCACTCTTGTTCGCCGTCTTACATGGACAATGGAATGTCGGAGTCGGAGTTTTCATGCTCAGCGTCGTACTTTGTAGCCTGCGCGAAATCACAGGTTCGATTTGGAGTGGGATGCTGCTACATATTTTATCAAACGGTATCGCGTTCTATATACTCTATATCGCTGGGTTTTGATGTGATATAATATATATTATATGCGTCTTAGTAAAACTTTTATCAAAACCATACGTACCGCGCCCAAGGACGAAACCGCGCGTGGGGCAATTTTTTTGAGTCGTGCAGGGTTTATTCATAAGGAACTCGCCGGAGTTTACGACTATCTACCACTCGGACTAAGGGTCCTCGAAAACATCAAACGAATCATTCGCGAAGAATTAAATACAATCGGTTGCGAAGAATTGTTATTATCGTCCCTGCAAAATCCCGAACTCTGGAAGAAAACTGACCGCTGGGACATCGAAAAAATGGACATCTGGTTCCGAACCGAATTAGCCAATGGTGGAGAACTTGGACTCGCCCCAACTCACGAAGAACCGATCACCGAGCTCATGAAAAGTTATCTCAAGAGTTACAAAGACCTACCAGTCGCAGTTTACCAAATCCAAACCAAGTTCAGAAATGAGTTACGCGCAAAATCTGGTATTATGCGTGGTCGTGAATTTATCATGAAAGATTTGTACAGTTTTTCGGCTGACGAAACAACACATGAAAAGTTTTATCACGAAGTCGAAAAAGCTTATCTGAATATCTTTCGTCGCATCGGGCTCGGCGACGACACCTACGAAACTTTCGCAAGCGGAGGTGTTTTCGCAAAATATAGCCATGAGTTCCAGACTTTTGTCGATATCGGTGAAGACACGGTTTATTATAACGCTGACAAAAGTGTCGTCCTAAACGAAGAGGTACTGAACGATGAAGTTTTAGCCGAATTTGGAGTAAAACGCGAGGAGCTGCAAAGTGCCAAAGCCGCAGAAGTTGGGAACATTTTTACCCTAAAAGATAAATATTCAAAACCGCTCGGACTAGAGTTTACAGACCGCGAAGGGAAGCGCAAAAATATCTTTATGGGGTGTTACGGCATCGGTATCTCGCGCGCAATGGGCGTCATCGCTGAAAAATGTTGTGACGAAAAAGGACTAGTCTGGCCTGAAGAAATCGCACCATTCAAGTGGTATCTCGTCGGTATCGGCGAAGCGGGAATGAAAAAAGCCGAAGAGCTATACCACGGGCGTGAAGATCTGGTATTATTCGACGATCGAGACGAAAGGCCTGGGACAAAGTTTGCCGACGCCGAACTTATGGGGATCCCTTATCGCATCGTCGTGAGCGAGAAAACATTGAACAATGGGAAGCTGGAAATTACCGAACGAAAAAGTGGTGAGACAAAATTAATTGATATCAAAGAGGCATTTCAGCCCTAGTCTATAGGGGTAGGGTTTACTTTTGCACTCATCAATGTTAAACTTGAAGTAGTTATGAAAAAGACAGTTAATCTCACTGCTTCTGGAAAAGCAGAGCTAGAACAAGAATTAGCCGAATTGGTAGCCCAGCGCCCAGCAATTGCTGAACGTATTGCGACCGCTCGTGCCTTCGGCGATCTCTCCGAGAATCAAGAATATACAGACGCTCGCGCCGAACAAAAGACCGTCGAAAACCGTATTATCGAAATCGAAGAGATTTTAAAAAGTGCGAAGATCATCCGCACTAGCAAAAGCGACAAAATTAACGTCGGTTCGACCGTCGTGATTGACATGGGCGGTAAAGAATTCACTTATATTCTAGTTGGGCCAGTCGAAGCGAACCCGCTCGAAGGCAAAATCTCCAATGAATCTCCAATCGGGAAAGAGTTACTTGGACGAAAAACTGGCGATGAATTCGATTTTAACGGTAAAAAAGTCAAAATTAAGTCCCTCGGTTAGGCAAATCTATGACCACGTTGAATGATTATCGCAACGAACGTCTGCGTAAACTGGAAGAAATCAAGAGACTCGGCATCAACCCCTATCCTGCGAAATCCCATCGCACGACTAAGATTTCTGAGATTCTAGACCATTTTGACGAAAAAGACGGTCAAGAAGTCTGTATTGCAGGCAGAATCATTGCAATTCGTAGCTTCGGCAAAATCGCTTTCGTAAAAATCCGCGATTATTTCGGTGAAGTGCAAATTTTTATGCAAAAAAGTGACGATATCGAACAAGGATATTTTGGAATCAAAGAACTAAAATTGCTTGATACCGGCGATTTTATCGAAGCGACCGGAAAAGTCGGGCGATCTAGCACCGGCGAAATCTCAGTTTTCGCAAACAGTATTCGGCTGCTCACAAAAAGTTTGCGTCCGTTACCTGGTTACGACGGTCTAACAAATAAAGAAGAACGCTATCGTCGTCGCTATGTTGATATGAACGTCAATCCTGAGGTGCGCGAAAGATTGGTACGGCGCTCAAAATTCTGGCAAGCCACGCGCGATTTCATGAACAGCCATGGTTTTGTCGAGATAAACGTCCCTGTACTGGAAACGACTACTGGTGGTGCCGATGCTAATCCTTTTGTCACGCATATGGACGCGCTTGATAGTGACTATTTTCTCAGAATTAGCCACGAACTTCCACTGAAACGACTGCTCGGCGGTGGGTTTGAAAAAGTTTATGACATTGGCCCGAGATTCCGCAATGAAGGCGTTGATGACGAACATTTGCCAGAACATATTGCATTTGAGAGTTACGCAGCCTATGAAGATTATGAAGATGGCATGAATCTATATGAAGAAATGATCAAATATGTCGCCATGCAAACTTGGGGAACACTAAAATTCAAGGTGGGCGATTTTAAAATTGATCTAGACGAGAAGTGGCCACGCATAAAATATGCTGACTTGTTGAAAGACAAGTTTGGGATCGATGTCTTCAATCTTGATCGCGAACAAGCACTCAAGATTCTGAAAGAACATAAAGTTGAGATCGATCCCAAAGTAAGCGATGGACGGCTCATCGATAACCTCTGGAAATTAATTCGCAAAACTTCCGCTGGTCCGTATTGGCTAATCGAAGAGCCACTGAGCTTGAGCCCACTCGCAAAAGTTGTCGACGAAAATCCACTAGTAACGCAGAGGTTCCATCCGATTATTGCTGGCACAGAAATGGGGAATGGCTATTCGGAGCTAAATGACCCGCTTGATCAACTGAGACGTTTCGAAGAGCAACAAGCCATGCGCGATGCCGGCGACGATGAAGCGCAAATGCTCGATATGGACTTCGTCGAAATGCTCGAATACGGCATGCCGCCAGCTTGCGGTTGGGGGAACAGTGAACGCAATTTCTGGCTCCTCGAAGGTGTGAGTGGTCGCGAAGCAGTGCCATTCCCAATTATTCGCGCACGCAGCGAATAGTGTGATATAATATATACGTGGTCTCGTCGTCTAGTGGTCCAGGACGCCTGGTTCTCATCCAGGAAATCGCGGGTTCGACTCCCGCCGGGACTACCAT